>NZ_JASCPT010000270.1:0-1151 GCF_029959775.1 Pseudomonas sp. PS01270
ATACCGTCCTCCGTCGTCTCCCTGATCGCTATGCACCTGCCATAAAAAGCCTTTCCGATCTTGTATTCCCGATTCCTCCAGAAGATTTCGCCTCCCACCTGTACCTTCCTGACCACATCTGCGTCGTTGTACTCCGGCTCCGCCGGTTGCTCCTGATATTCCCGTGGGCTGCCACTGTAACGAGTCGCCGGCACCGCCATGCCCAGCGCCTGATGAGGGCGTTTCTGGTTGTAGATGTCGCGCCAGGTATCAAACGCCCGTTGTGCGTCGTCGAGATCGGTGAAAAACCGGCCTTGCAGAACTTCATTTTTCAGGCTGCGGTGGAAGCGCTCCAGTTTTCCCTGAGTCTGCGGGTGATAAGGCCGGGAGTGGCCGACCTTGATGCCCTGGCTCATCAGCCAGACTTCCAGCGCGGTGTAAACGCCTGTCTGATCGCCCCATGGCGAGCCGTTGTCCATCGTCATGCGCAACGGCAGGCCGTAGCGTCGAAACGACCGGATTAGATGGTCCTGTACCGTTTGGCGCTGTTCATTGGCACATGCGGCAATGCACAGCGAAAAGCGTGAGTGATCATCCAGGGCTGTGAATGGATGACAACGTCCGTGGCTCAGACTGAAATGTCCCTTGAAGTCGATCTGCCATAGATCGTTAGGCGCTTCGTGCTCAAAGCGGATAAATGGTTTGATCTCGGCAGCCTTTGGATCAACACGCGAATGACGCTGCAAAACCGCATGCACCGTGCTGACGGAGGGCATCACAGCGCCTTCATCTTCCAGCACGCGCTTGAGCTTGCGGGCGCCCCAAGCCTCGTATTGCTGACTCATGGTCAAAATTTGCTGCTCAACCTCATCAGCACAACGTTTGGGTGATGTTCTTGGTCGCCGGGACTGATCGTGCAAGCCCTCTGCACCCGAGGTTTCAAACCTGTTGAGCCATTTGTAGGCAGTACTTGGGCTGATATTGAATCGACGGCAAAGCTGCCGAATATTCACCCCTTCTTGCCGAGCCAAATGCACAAACTCTGTACGAAGTTGCATGGTGGATGCCTCTTGCCAGGACACAGGTCATTTCCTTGATGATGAGCAATGTGCCTATTAAAAAGTGTCCACCATGTCTCCGAACACCTGTCCACCATGTGTCCGGTACATACA
>NZ_JASCPT010000271.1:0-1118 GCF_029959775.1 Pseudomonas sp. PS01270
ATCAAATGTGGGAGCGAGCCTGCTCGCGAATGCAATGTGGCAGTCGACCCATACTTATCTGACCCAACGCCTTCGCGAGCAGGCTCGCTCCCACAGGGGTTATGCGGCGACCGGGGATTTGCGCATGCCCAACCGACTGATCCACACCGCTGCCAGAATCACACCCCCGCCAAGGAACAACCGCCCCAGTTCCTCATGCTGATTCCAGATCAGCAGATTCAACAGCAGCCCCACCGGCACATGCAGGTTGTTCATCACCGCCAGTGTGCCGCCGTTGACCATGCACGCGCCCTTGTTCCACCAGTACAGACCCAATGCAGTCGAGACCAGACCAAGAAACAGCAACACCGCCCATTGCAGCGGCGCTTCCGGGAGAAAGTTCGACTTGCCGAACAACAGGAACGCTGGCAGCACAACCGCCAATGCACCGAGGTAGAAATAACCGAAGCGGCGGTAATGCGGCAGATCACTCGGATGCTTCGCCACCAGATGCTTGTACAGGACCTGCCCGGCGGCATAAGTGAAGTTGGCCAGTTGCAGCAGCAGGAAGCCCATGAAGAAGTCGGGACTGATGCTGTCGAAGCGAATCACCGCCGCACCGCCGACTGCCACCAGCGCAGCAATCAATGCCCACGGGTTGAAGCGGCGGTTCAGCGCGTCTTCGATCAACGTCACATGCAGCGGCGTGAGAATGGTGAACAGCAACACCTCCGGCACCGTCAGCACGCGGAAGCTCAGGTACAGGCAGACGTAAGTCACCCCGAACTGCAACGCGCCGATCAGCAACATGCCACGCATGAACGCCGGCTCCACCGAACGCCAGCGCGTCAGCGGAATAAACACCAGCCCGGCCAGCACCACGCGCACCAGCACCGCGAAGTAACTGTCGACATGCCCTGCCAGGTACTCGCCGATCAGACTGAAGGAAAATGCCTGGATCAGCGTCACAAAAAGTAGATAGCCCATGCTCGCCTCGAAAATCGAATGGCGGCGACGATAGCGGGTTTTGCCGCTCACTGCGAATAGCCGGAAACACAAATAACCGGTGGGAGCGAGCCTGCTCGCGAAGGCAGCGTGTCAGACGGCAGATACTTTTCTGATGCACCGCTTTCGCGAGC
>NZ_JASCPT010000272.1:0-1062 GCF_029959775.1 Pseudomonas sp. PS01270
ACGGAGTGTCATCCAGAGATGATGTGACTGACATTCCGCTTTCGCGAGCAGGCTCGCTCCCACAGGGGATATGGGTCTAGCTTATAAACGAATTTATCGATGGGTTACAGCGGATATTTGCGCTTTTTCATCGATTCAGCTCTGTTTAACCTTCACTCCATCGACTTACAACATTCTCGGATGGAGGCTACACACCATGTCCCGCGTTCTGATCATCGAAAGCAGTGCCCGCCAGCAAGACTCGGTTTCCCGTCAATTGACCCAGACCTTCATCGCTCAGTGGAAAGCCGCGCACCCTGCCGATCAGATCACCGTGCGTGACCTCGCCGCGAACCCGGTGCCGCATCTGGACGCCAACTTGCTGGGTGGCTGGATGAAACCCGCCGAGCAGCGCAACGAAAGCGAACAGGCGTCGCTGGACCGCTCCAACCAATTGACTGATGAGCTGCTTGCCGCAGACGTGCTGGTGCTGGCGGCACCGATGTACAACTTTGCGATCCCGAGCACGCTAAAGGCCTGGCTGGATCATGTGCTGCGCGCCGGGGTGACCTTCAAGTACACCGAAACCGGTCCGCAAGGTCTGCTCAACGGCAAGCGCGCCTTTGTCCTGACTGCTCGCGGTGGTGTGTATGCCGGTGGCCCTGCGGATCATCAGGAACCGTACCTGCGTCAGGTGATGGGTTTCATCGGGATCAACGACGTGACCTTTATCCATGCTGAGGGCATGAACCTGGGCGGTGACTTCCAGGAGAAGGGCCTGAATCAGGCCAACGCCAAATTGTCTCAGGTCGCTTGATCGGTTAATCGCCAGATAATCGCTGGATGGTCTAGTGACCTGGCGCAACCCCTTCAAGGTTCCACGCGAATCGAACCTCCCTTTGCACTTTTGCTCCTGAGTGCTGTAGCCCGATTGAACGCTTTAGCGAGATCGGGCTTTTTTTTGTCTGCGATTTGACGAACAACACATGACTCCTTGTGGGAGCGAGCCTGCTCGCGAAAGCGGTGCATCAGAAAAGTATCTGCCGTCTGACACGTTGCCTTCGCGAGCAGGCTCGCTCCCAC
>NZ_JASCPT010000273.1:0-1021 GCF_029959775.1 Pseudomonas sp. PS01270
TCTGGCCGTCCGGGCGGGTCAGGCCGATCAGGCGGTGCTGGCAGTCGTAGCGGTATTCGGTGACCAGGGTCTGGCCGTGGCCTCGGCGTTCGCGGATCAGGTTGCCGAAGGCGTCGTAGTCGTAATGGCGGTCGCCCTGCATCAGCAGGCGGTTGCCTTTGATCTGCGCGGGACCGGGGCGATCCTGCATCAGCAGGTTGCCGGCCGGGTCGTGGGCGAAGGATTCGGGCAGTTCGTCGCGCGAGTGGCGTACGCGGATCAACCGGTCGAGGGCGTCGTAGCCGTAGGTGCGCTGGCCGTGGCGGCTGTCGGCAATGTGCTCGAGATTGCCGTTGGCGCTGTAGGCATAATCGCGGCGGTACAGCGAAGCGTGGCGATGACCTACAGCGTGGGCAAGCAAGCGGCCCTGATCGTCGTAGGAATATTCGCTGAGCAGCAGACCTTGCTGGCGTTGCTGTTCGCGACCGGACTGGTAGACGTGACGCGTTAGTGGCGTGCCATTGAGGTCGATGGCTGACAGCGCACCGCCCTTGGCGTAGTGATAATCGAGCTTGCTGTTGTCCGGCAGGCGCAGGCGTTTGAGCTGGCCGCAGGCGTCATAGGCGTAGCGCAAGGTGCCCCAGCCCTGATGCTCGGTGATCAGCCGATCCTGACGGTCATACTCGAAGGCCAGCGGGTGATTTTGCCCGTCATCGACACCGATCAACCGACCGAGGCGGTCGTAGTCGTAGTGGATCTTGGCGCCATCGGGCAGGGTTTTGACCAGCAAACGCCCGGACTTGTCGCGCTCGTAGCGGGTGACCAGCGATAAACCCTGCTCGCCAAACTCGGTCTTCTCAAGCAGGTGCCCATTCAGGTCATAGGCATAAGCCGTACGCCGCCCATCAAACCCGATTTCCTGTCGGATCAATCCGGTCGGCGTGTAATCCAGTCGGTACTTTTCGCCCGATTCGTTTTCAATCTCGGTCAGCAACAGCCGCGCATGGTCATAGCGATACTGCACGCGGGTGCCGTCAGGATT
>NZ_JASCPT010000274.1:0-1014 GCF_029959775.1 Pseudomonas sp. PS01270
CTGTTCGCTGGTGTATTCGTCTTTGCTTCCACGAGGCATGGGATTTCTCCTCAAGTTGCGGATCCGGCCGCTCGCCGCTTCGACGGCGAGCGGCTTGGCACTACTGCAGATCCAGTTTGCGCGCCGCTTCGACGCCGGCAGAACTGAGCTTGATCGGCAGGTTCAGCGAGTGCTCACCGGCTTCGCTGCAGGTCACATGACCATGGTGAATCAGCCCGCGATCCTGCAGGGCGGCGAGGGCGCTGGCCACGACTTTCTCGCCCCGGTAATTGTCCAGCACCTCCTTGCCCAAGCCATTGGGATGCGCGTGCAGCAGGCGGGTGAGAACTTCTTTTTCCAGGTCTTTGTCGACGTTCATGGTTACCTCTTCATGGGAGTGAATAGGGCGCTCGCGTCGGCGAACTACTGACCGGCACCTTCGGAACCGGAGCCACCTGTGGTGGTTTTCGAGCCGACACCGGGGCCGGCATTGTCAGGCGCAGTGGCAGGAGAATCAGGCGTGTTCATGCCACCCTGACGCCCCGGATCACTGCCTTGAGTGCGCGGGTCGGTGCCGGTGGCGGGTGGCTGATTGATCAGCGGCACGCCGGAGCCATCGGTGTTCATTCCGGGGGCACTGTTGATGGCGGGCGCGCGTGGCGGGGTCGGATCGGTAGGGCCGGTGCCCGCTGCCGTGGACGAGGCGGCGAACACCGCAGGGCAGAGCAGGGCGCTGAAGACTAAAGCGGTCAACCTTGACGGGATCATAGGGCTTCTCCAGTGATTGGAATCCTTACACTTGGTTGGTCAGCCCTGATGACGGATTGGTGCCTGATGATCGACGAACGGTCTTCGCCGGGGTCGCGTGGCTGCTGTTCAGACGATGCCGATCTTTAGTGCTTCCATCGGCGCAAAACAGTTAACGGTCATAAGCATCCTTTCAGAATGTGCGATATCAATTGTGGGAGCGAGCTTGCTCGCGAAGGCGTCCGGTCAGGCGCAACCGATGGCGCCCGATCCACCGCTTTCGCGAGC
>NZ_JASCPT010000275.1:0-841 GCF_029959775.1 Pseudomonas sp. PS01270
GGCGTAGTGTCAGTCGAAGCATGTGGTGGCTGAACCACCGCATTCGCGAGCAGGCTCGCTCCCACAGGGTATTGGGTTGAATCAAGAGGTGCGTTCAGACAGATCAGCTTCAGATTCAGTCTTCGTCCGCGCGGGTCGTGGGATCAGCGCTTGGATCACGTCATCAACCAAGGCTTTGCCCATCACCGTCAGGTAATGCGCAGCCCAGGCATGGCGGTCGGTGTCTCTGTTGAAAGCAGCGTCTTCTGCGAAGAATTTGGCGAGGGACAGCAGGTCGGAGGATTGGGACAAGGCATTGATGATCGGGACGCCGGAGCGGACGTTGAAGAACGCTTGATCCGAGTTGTAGAGGAAAGGGGTGAAGCCGATGGTTTTAACGTTTGCGAGTCCGTGCAGATCAGTTTCGGTCATCGTGTTACTCCTTGGTTCGAAGTGCCGAGACTTTCGTTACCACGCGAAAGGGAGGCAGCTGTACGCAGGGTGGTAAACCGGGAACCAAGGAAACCGGCACGCCAGAAGGCGTCCCACGCACAGCCGCCATAACTCGATGAGCGCGCTGTTGCGATGGTTTCTCCGGGTTACCACACCCGATCGCTGAATGGGTCAGCGACCTCCGGAGAGTATCCCGTCGAAAAACAGCGCAATAGAGCGGCACAGCGCCCCAACAAGAGTTTCGGAGTTTGCCTACAAGGTCTGTGGGCGTCATCTGATATTGCGAGACTGGAAGTAAACGAAAGTAAACACTTGGCACTTTTTTCTCTGTGGGAGCGAGCCTGCTCGCGAAGACGCAGTGTCAGTCGACGAATCTGTAAACTGACCCACCGCTTTCGCGAGCAGGCTC
>NZ_JASCPT010000276.1:0-812 GCF_029959775.1 Pseudomonas sp. PS01270
TGATACCCGTAGCTTCGGTGTATGGTTTGAGCCCCGTTACATCTTCCGCGCAGGCCGACTCGACTAGTGAGCTATTACGCTTTCTTTAAAGGGTGGCTGCTTCTAAGCCAACCTCCTAGCTGTCTAAGCCTTCCCACATCGTTTCCCACTTAACCATAACTTTGGGACCTTAGCTGACGGTCTGGGTTGTTTCCCTTTTCACGACGGACGTTAGCACCCGCCGTGTGTCTCCCATGCTCGGCACTTGTAGGTATTCGGAGTTTGCATCGGTTTGGTAAGTCGGGATGACCCCCTAGCCGAAACAGTGCTCTACCCCCTACAGTGATACATGAGGCGCTACCTAAATAGCTTTCGAGGAGAACCAGCTATCTCCGAGCTTGATTAGCCTTTCACTCCGATCCACAGGTCATCCGCTAACTTTTCAACGGTAGTCGGTTCGGTCCTCCAGTCAGTGTTACCTAACCTTCAACCTGCCCATGGATAGATCGCCCGGTTTCGGGTCTATTCCCAGCGACTAGACGCCCTATTAAGACTCGCTTTCGCTACGCCTCCCCTATTCGGTTAAGCTCGCCACTGAAAATAAGTCGCTGACCCATTATACAAAAGGTACGCAGTCACAGAACAAAGTCTGCTCCCACTGCTTGTACGCATACGGTTTCAGGATCTATTTCACTCCCCTCTCCGGGGTTCTTTTCGCCTTTCCCTCACGGTACTAGTTCACTATCGGTCAGTCAGTAGTATTTAGCCTTGGAGGATGGTCCCCCCATATTCAGACAAAGTTTCTCGTGCTCCGTCCTACTCGATTTCATGAC
>NZ_JASCPT010000277.1:0-566 GCF_029959775.1 Pseudomonas sp. PS01270
CGAGCAGGCTCGCTCCCACATGGAAATGCATTCCAACTGTGGGAGCGAGCCTGCTCGCGAAGGGGCCAGACCAGAGGCTAAAAAATCAGTTCAGACCCAACTTCCCGCGCATCATCGAAAGATCCTCCGCCAGCGTATTCACCGGCCCGACCAGCGCCTTGCGGTCATTGTCCTTGACCTTGTCATAGGTCTCAAATCCGCCATCCGCAGTCTTGTACTTGGCCAGAATCCTGTCGACCGTGGCGAAGTTCTTGTCGACTTTCGCTACGAACGCCTTGTCCTGCTGTTCGATCTGCGGGCGGAACAGGTCGACGATTTTCTTGGCGCCGTCGATATTGCCTTGGAAGTCGTAAAGGTCGGTGTGGCTGTAGCGGTCTTCCTCGCCGGAAATCTTCGTCGCCGCCACTTCTTCCAACAGCGCAGCAGCGCCGCCGACGACTTTCTCCGGCGGGAAGGTCAGGCCGGCCACACGGGTTTGCAGATCCTGCACGTCTTTGTTCAAACCGTCGGCCAATGCATCCAGGCTCTTAGTGGACTTCTCCGCGAACAACGAATATTCGATCCGG
>NZ_JASCPT010000278.1:0-537 GCF_029959775.1 Pseudomonas sp. PS01270
GTGAAGTCGTAACAAGGTAGCCGTAGGGGAACCTGCGGCTGGATCACCTCCTTAATCGACGACATCAGCTGCTGCATGAGCTCCCACACGAATTGCTTGATTCATTGAAGAAGACGATAGAAGCAGCTTTAAGCTCCAAGCTGATAGCTCTGAGCTAACAGTTACAAGCTCGAAATTGGGTCTGTAGCTCAGTTGGTTAGAGCGCACCCCTGATAAGGGTGAGGTCGGCAGTTCGAATCTGCCCAGACCCACCAATTTTGTTATGGGGCCATAGCTCAGCTGGGAGAGCGCCTGCCTTGCACGCAGGAGGTCAGCGGTTCGATCCCGCTTGGCTCCACCATAAACTGCTTCGAAGTTTGAGAGTTTAGAAATGAATATTCGCACTGAATATTGATTTCTAGTCTTTTGATTAGATCGTTCTTTAAAAATTTGGGTATGTGATAGAAAGATAGACTGAACGTTACTTTCACTGGTAACGGATCAGGCTAAGGTAAAATTTGTGAGTTCTCTTAGTTGAGAAATTCGAATTTTCGGCGA
>NZ_JASCPT010000279.1:0-532 GCF_029959775.1 Pseudomonas sp. PS01270
CTGGATTTTGCATGTCGCCGGGATTTGGTACACGCCGTGAAAACCTGTGGGAGCGAGCTTGCTCGCGAATGCATTGGGTCAGGCAATGAAGATGTTGAATGTGCCGCCGTCTTCGCGAGCAGGCTCGCTCCCACACTGGATTTTGCGTGTCGCCGGGATTTGGCACACGCCGCAAAAACCTGTGGGAGCGAGCCTGCTCGCGAATGCATTGGGTCAGGCAATGAAGGTATTGAATGTCCCGCCGCCTTCGCGAGCAGGCTCGCTCCCACACTGGATTTTGCATGTCGCCGGGATTTGGCACACGCCGCGAAAACCTGTGGGAGCGAGCCTGCTCGCGAATGCATTGGGTCAGGCAATGAAGATGTTGAATGTGCCGTCCTCTTCGCGAGCAAGCTCGCTCCCACACTGGATTTTGCATGTCGCCGGGATTTGGTACACGCCGTGAAAACCTGTGGGAGCGAGCTTGCTCGCGAATGCATTGGGTCAGGCAATGAAGATGTTGAATGTGCCGCCGTCTTCGCGAGCAGGCTCG
>NZ_JASCPT010000027.1:0-51136 GCF_029959775.1 Pseudomonas sp. PS01270
CGAAAGCGGTGTGTCAGTTTTCAATGATGCTGACTGACACGACGCCTTCGCGAGCAGGCTCGCTCCCACAGGGGGCAATGCAGGTTCTTACATGCCTTTAACGGCGTAAATCCCGTTGGCATTGCGCCAGTAGCCTTTGTAGTCCATGCCATAACCGAAGATGTAGCGGTCGATGCACGGCAGGCCGACGAAATCGGCTTTCAGGTCAGGGCGTGCCTTGCGGTCGTGGTCCTTGTCGATCAGCACTGCGGTGTGCACTTTGCGTGCGCCGGCGTGTTTGCAGAAGTCGATGATCGCGCCCAGGGTATGACCTTCATCGAGGATGTCGTCGATGATCAGCACGTCGCGGTCGATGAACGAGACTTCCGGCTTGGCTTTCCAGAACAGGTCGCCGCCGCTGGTTTCGTTGCGATAACGGGTCGCGTGCAGGTAGGACGCTTCCAGCGGGAATTGCAGATGCGTCAGCAGTTTGCCGGAGAAGATCAGGCCGCCGTTCATTACGCAGAACACCACCGGATTGCTGTCAGCCAGTTGTTCGTTGATTTGTGCACCGACGCGGGCGATGGCCGCCTCGACTTCAGATTCGGTGTACAGGCAGTCAGCCTCTCGCATGATTTGACGGATATGCTCGAGATCAGCGGACATGGCGCTCTCCAGGGGTTGGCGGAATTGGAAAAGCGGGCAAAGGTACGCATCCCGCGAGGTCGAATCAAGCTCTTATGGACTAACGTACAGAATGTCCTATAGGACATCACCCTCGGATAGATTAATCTAGGCCGGTTTTTTTGCCCGCCGCCGGAGCCTTTCCCATGCCCATCCTCGAGATCCGCCATCCGCTGATCCGTCATAAACTCGGCCTGATGCGCCGCGCTGACATCAGCACCAAGAATTTCCGCGAGCTCGCTCAGGAAGTCGGCGCCCTGTTGACGTATGAAGCTACAAAAGATCTGCCGCTCGAATCCTACGACATTGCCGGCTGGTGCGGCACCGTGTCGGTGGAGAAGATCGCCGGCAAGAAGATCACCGTCGTGCCGATCCTGCGTGCCGGCATCGGCATGCTCGAAGGCGTGCTGAGCCTGATCCCGGGTGCCAAGGTCTCCGCTGTGGGCGTTGCCCGCAACGAAGAAACCCTGCAAGCGCACACCTATCTGGAAAAACTGGTACCGGAAATCGACGAGCGTCTGGCGATGATCATCGACCCGATGCTCGCCACCGGCAGCTCCATGGTTGCCACCATCGACCTGCTGAAAAAGGCCGGTTGCCGCGACATCCGCGCCATGGTCCTGGTGGCCGCGCCGGAAGGCATTGCTGCCGTCGAACAGGCGCACCCGGACGTGACCATCTACACCGCGTCCATCGATGAACGTTTGAACGAGCACGGCTACATCATTCCTGGGCTTGGCGATGCTGGTGACAAGATCTTCGGCACCAAGCAGAAGGACGCGTAACCATGCAGCAAGAGTTCAACGATCCGCTCTGGCGCACGGTGCTGTCCGGCGCGCAGATGCTGTTCGTGGCCTTCGGCGCCTTGGTGCTGATGCCGCTGATCACCGGCCTGGACCCGAACGTGGCACTGTTCACCGCGGGTCTGGGGACGATCCTGTTCCAGATCGTCACCGGCCGTCAGGTGCCGGTGTTCCTCGCGTCGAGCTTCGCTTTCATCACGCCGATCATCCTCGCCAAGGGCCAGTTCGGCCTCGCCGCGACCATGGGCGGGGTGATGGCGGCCGGTTTCGTCTACACCTTCCTCGGCCTGGCTGTGAAGATCAAAGGCACCGGCTTCATTGACCGTTTGCTCCCGCCGGTAGTGATCGGTCCGGTGATCATCTCCATCGGCCTGGCCATGGCGCCGATTGCCGCGAACATGGCGATGGGCAAGGCCGGCGACGGCAGCGAGCTGATCCACTATCAGACGGCGATGATGATTTCCATGCCGGCGCTGCTGACCACGCTGATCGTGGCGGTGTTCGGCAAAGGCATCTTCCGTCTGGTGCCGATCATTTCCGGCGTGCTGGTGGGCTTTGCCATGTCGTTCTATTTCGGCGTGGTCGACACAGCGAAAATTGCTGCAGCGCCATGGTTCGCCCTGCCGCACTTCACTGCGCCCGAGTTCAACTGGCAGGCGATTCTGTTCATCGTCCCGGTGGCGCTGGCCCCGGCGATCGAGCACATTGGCGGCGTGATTGCCGTCGGTAGCGTGACCGGTCGCGATTACCTGAAGAAGCCAGGCCTGCATCGCACCCTGCTCGGTGACGGCATCGCCACCACGGCCGCCGGCCTGTTCGGTGGCCCGCCCAACACCACGTACGCCGAAGTGACCGGCGCGGTGATGCTGACCAAGAACTACAACCCGAAAATCATGACCTGGGCGGCGATCTTCGCCATCACCCTGGCGTTCATCGGCAAGTTCGGCGCGCTGCTGCAGAGCATTCCGGTGCCGGTGATGGGCGGGATTCTGTGCTTGCTGTTCGGTTCGATCGCAGCGGTGGGCATGAACACCCTGATCCGCCACAAGATCGACCTGGGAGAAGCGCGCAACCTGGTGATTGTTTCGGTGACGCTGGTGTTCGGTATCGGCGGCGTGCTGGTCGGCACCGGCACCGGTCCTGATGACTTCGGCCTCAAAGGCATCGCGCTGTGCGCGGTGGTTGCGATTGCGCTGAACCTGATCCTGCCGGGCAATGATGGCTGGAAGCAGAAGAAGGCGGATGAGCCGCTGATTTAACCCCCCGCCATGATCGTTCCCACGCTCCGCGTGGGGATGCCTCAAGGGACGCTCCGCGTCCAGTGACGCGGAGCGTCACGGGCTGCATTCCCACGCAGAGCGTGGGAACGATCACTGTGTGAGCGGGCTTGCTCAGAGGGCCAGCGGCGCTCGTTCGCAGAGCGTGGCCAACGCCTTGGCCCATTGCGGGTCGTCGTTCAGGCACGGCACCAGCACCAACTCCTCGCCCCCCGCTTCGCGGAACTGTTCCCTACCGCGATCGCCAATCTCTTCCAGCGTCTCGATGCAATCGGCAACGAACGCCGGACACATCACCAGAATCTTTTTCACTCCGCTTTTGGCCAGTTCATCCAGCCGCGCTTCGGTGTACGGCTCGATCCATTTCGCCCGGCCCAGGCGCGACTGAAACGACACCGACCATTTGCCGTCCGCCAGGCCCATGCTTTTGGCGAAGGCGGCGGCGGTACGGAAACACTGCGCGCGATAACAGGTTGCCAATACCGCCGGCGAGGCGGTCTGACAGCAATCGGCGCCCTTGAGGCAGTGATTGCCCGTCGGGTCGAGTTTGCTCAAATGCCGCTCAGGCAAGCCGTGAAAGCTCAGCAGCAGATGATCGTAGTCCTGCTGCAGATGTGGTCGAGCGCTGGCGGCCAGTGCCTCGATGTATTCCGGCTGATCGTAGAACGGTTGCAGGATCGACAACTGCACGTCGAGTTTCTTCTCGCGCAGCACGCGCCGGGCTTCTTCGATCACCGTGGTCGTGGTGCTGTCGGCGAACTGCGGGTACAGCGGCGCCAGCGTGATCTTCTTGTGTCCCGCTTTGACCAGACGCAGCAGACAGGTTTCGATCGACGGCTCGCCATAACGCATCGCCAGATCCACCGGGCCGTGTTTCCAAGTCCGGGTCATCTGCTCCTGCAAGCGGCGGCTGAGCACCACCAGCGGCGAGCCCTCTTCCCACCAGATCGAGGCATAGGCATGGGCCGATTGCTCGGGACGCTTGATCAGGATCAGCGACACCAGCAACCGCCGCAGCGGCCATGGCAGGTCGATCACGTAGGGGTCCATCAGAAACTGATTGAGGTAGCTGCGCACATCGGCCACCGAGGTGGAGGCCGGAGAGCCCAGGTTGACCAGAAGCAAAGCGTGATCGGTCATGCAACGTCCTATTTCAGAGGCGGCTGGAGAGATCATCCAGAGCCGCGCGTAAATCCGTAAAGCGGAAGCTGAACCCCGCTTCCATCAGGCGTGCCGGCGTCGCACGCTGGCCGCCGAGCAATAACAGTGACAGCTCGCCGAGCATGACTTTCAGCGCCAGGGTCGGCATCGGCATGAACGCCGGGCGGTGCAACACACTGCCCAAGGTCTTGGCAAATTCGCGGTTGCGCACAGGTTTCGGCGCGCAGGCATTATAAGGACCGCTGGCCTGATTCCGGTGCAGAAGAAAATCAATCAGGGCGATTTGATCGTCGATGTGAATCCACGGCATCCACTGTCGACCATTGCCCAAAGGCCCGCCCAGCCCGAGCTTGAACGGCAGCAACAGCCGCGACAAAAAGCCGCCCTCGGCCGACAGCACCAGACCGGTTCGCACCAGCACTACGCGGATGCCGAGATTCTCGGCACGCAGCGCGGTCTCTTCCCAGGCGATACACAACTGACTGGCGAAGTCGTCGATGCCGGGCGGTGATTCTTCAGTCAACTCGCGTTCGCCACCGTCGCCGTACCAGCCGATCGCCGAGCCGGAAATCAGCAGCGCCGGTTTCTGCGCGCGGGTTTCCAGCCACGCCAGCAGCGTTTCCGTCAGGGTGATGCGACTGCTCCACAGCAACGCCTTGCGTCGATGGGTCCAGGGGCGATCGGCAATCGGTGCACCAGCAAGATTGACGATCGCATCCAGCGGCTCTTCGCCGAGGTCCTCCAGACGCGAAATTCCGCGCACTTGCGCGCCGCAGATCTGCGCGACTTTTTCCGCGCGGCGACTCCACACCGTCAGGCGATGGCCCTGCTCCAGCCAGTGCCGGCAGAGCTGACGTCCGATCAAACCAGTACCGCCGGTCAGCAATATGTGCATGACATCTTCCTCGCGTGGCGTTTAACCCGGATCACTAGTCTATTTTTATAGGCAGGGATCTTTTCGATCGGGCAGGCTCTATGGTTTAACAATAGGCCAAGCTGTCAGAACGAGAACGCTAGAAGTTATACCAAAAAACAGAATTGTACAGGTTTCATCGACGGCGTAGTCTGTACAGAAAGGTAAACGAGGCCCCTATGACTGTACCTATCGCAATCATCGGCACCGGCATCGCCGGGCTCTCCGCCGCTCAGGCTCTGACAGAGACCGGGCATACCGTTCAACTGTTCGATAAAAGCCGCGGCAGCGGCGGGCGCATGTCGAGCAAGCGCAGCGACGCCGGCTCGCTGGACTTGGGCGCTCAATACTTCACCGCGCGTGACCGGCGCTTCGTCACCGAAGTGCAGCGCTGGCAGAGCCAGGGCTGGGCCGCCGAGTGGGCGCCGCAGCTTTACACCTTCCAGGGCGGCCAACTGAACATGTCGCCGGACGAGCAGACCCGCTGGGTCGGCACGCCGCGCATGAGCGCCATCACCCGTGGCCTGCTCGATGGCCTGGACGTGCAGTTTGCCTGCCGCATCACCGAGGTCTATCGTGGCGAAGAACACTGGCATCTGCAGGACGCCGACGGCTGCACCCACGGCCCCTTCAGCCATGTGGTGATCGCCACACCGGCACCGCAAGCCACCGCGCTGCTGGCCGCCGCACCGAAACTTGCCGGCGTCGCTGCCGGGGTGAAAATGGAGCCGACCTGGGCCGTCGCCCTCGCCTTCGAAACCCCACTCGATACGCCAATCGAAGGCTGCTTCGTACAGGACAGCCCGCTCGACTGGCTGGCGCGCAACCGCAGCAAACCCGGGCGCGACAGCACTCTCGACACGTGGGTGCTGCATGCAACCAGCGCCTGGAGCCGGCAACACATCGACCTCTCCAAGGAGGCGGTGATCGAGCATCTGCACGGTGCTTTCGCCGAACTGCTGCACAGCGCCATGCCTGCGCCGACCTTCAGCCTCGCCCACCGCTGGCTCTACGCCCGCCCCGCTACCGGCCATGAATGGACCACACTGGCCGATGTCGATCTGGGCCTGTACGCCTGTGGCGACTGGTGCCTGTCGGGCCGCGTTGAAGGCGCCTGGCTCAGTGGTCAGGAGGCTGCACGTCGCTTGCACGAACACCTGCAATGAATCGCATCAATCCGCGTAAATTGCTGCTGTCGAAGTGGACAGCAGCCCACCCGCAAAATCGCGAAAAACATTTTCTGGTCACCGAACTGATCCGCGACGAGGAAGGTACGGTGCTGGAAGTTGAATTGCAGGCGGTGCTGACCCAGCGTAGCGAGCGACTGGATTGGCAGGTGCTGAAAGACAGCGAGCACTGGTTACTCGGCTGGAAATAGATTTCCCTTGTGGGAGCGAGCCTGCTCGCGATAGCGCTGTATCAGATGCGAATTCCTTTACTGACCCACCGCTTTCGCGAGCCGGCTCGCTCCCACAGATTCAGCTCCGTACAAAAATCTTATACAAATCATTTGACTTGTACATCCATCGATCTATGCTGAGGAAAAGTTGTACAGAGATAACTCTCTGTACAGGTATAGATTCGAGGTGCTCATGTCTACTGCTTCCCTGTCCAAGCCGAAGATCGCCATCAGCGCCTGCCTGTTGGGCGAAGAAGTGCGCTACAACGGTGGGCACAAGGAATCGCGGCTGTGCAGCCGTACCCTCACCGAATATTTCGATTTCGTCCCGCTGTGCCCGGAAGTCGCCATCGGCATGGGCATTCCCCGTGAGCCGATTCGGCTGGTCGGCGACCCTGAACAACCCGAGGCCGTCGGCACCGTCGACCGGACCATCAACGTCACCAGGCCGCTGGCCGAGTACGGCGAGAAAATGGCCGCCGAGTTGCAGGACCTGTCCGGCTACATCTTCATGCAGCAGTCGCCCTCCTGCGGGCTGGAACGGGTCAAGGTCTATCACGACAACGGCGCGCCAGTGAACGGTGGCGGACGTGGCATCTATGCGCAGGCATTCTGTGCCCAACATCCGGATCTGCCGGTGGAAGAAGCCGGGCGCCTCAACGATCCGGTGCTGCGGGAAAACTTCATCACCCGCGTGCTGGCCTACAGCGCCTGGCAGCAAGTGCTCGCCGAGGGCCTGAGCCGTCGCGCCCTCACCGAATTCCATTCGCGCTACAAGTATCTGCTGATGGCGCACAACCCGCTGCAATACAAAAACCTCGGCAAGATGCTCGGCAACATGGCCGACAGCGATCCCGCCGAACTCGGCCCGCGCTATTTCAGCGAGCTGATGGCCGCGCTGAAGAAATGCGCCACTCGCGGCACCCATTGCAACGTGCTGCTGCACCTCAGCGGTTATTTGAAACAATCGCTGAGCGCCGAAGACAAACAGGAAATGCAGCAGATCATCGGCCAGTACCGCCAGGGCATCGTGCCGCTGGTGGTGCCGTTGACGCTGCTCAAACACCATTTTCGACTCCATCCGGACCCGTACATCGCGCAGCAGGTTTACCTGCAGCCGCACCCGGAAAACCTCAGTCTGCGAAACGCGATCTAATGAACGATAAAACCGACAGCAGCGCCCGGGAAGACCTCGGCGCCGACTTCAAGAAAGCCCTCGACGAGGGCTGGTTGCCGATTCGCGAAGTCGCGCGGCAGACCGGCGTCAACGCCATCACCCTGCGCGCGTGGGAACGTCGCTATGGGTTGGTGGTGCCCCAGCGCACGCCCAAGGGCCATCGACTGTATAGCGCTGAACATGTGCAGCGGATCATGGCCATCCTCACCTGGCTCAACCGTGGCGTTGCGGTCAGCCAAGTCAAGCCACTGCTCGATGCGCCGCAGGCCTTCACGGAAACCGTGGAAAACGATTGGCAGCGTCTGCATCAGACGTTGTTGTCGGCGGTCACCTCGCTCAATGAGCGGGCGCTGGATGACAGCGTCAATCAGGCCATCGCCTTGTATCCGCCACGGACGTTGTGCGAGCAATTGCTGATGCCGCTGCTGGCCGAGCTCGAACAGCGCTGGCAGGGCCAGTTCGGCGCACAGATGGAACGGACGTTTTTCTTTTCCTGGTTGCGCAGCAAATTCGGCGCACGCATCTACCATAACAACCGCCAGCTGCATTCGGCGCCGCTGCTGTTGATCAATCATTCCGACCTGCCGCTGGAGCCACATCTGTGGCTGTGCGCATGGCTGATCAGCAGTGCCGATTGCCCGGTGCAAGTGTTCGACTGGCCACTGCCGGCCGGTGAACTGGCGCTGACCGTCGAGCATCTGCAAGCCCGTGGCGTGCTGCTGTATTCGAGCAAAGCCATGCAACTGGCGCAGTTGCCCAAGCTGTTGGCGAACGTCAATTGCCCGACCTTGATTGCTGGCCCCACGGTGCACATTCACCACACCGAGTTGTCCGCACGCACCGCCCAGACTGCCGATCTGTTCCTGGCTGAAGATCCGCTTGCCGCACACCAGGCGCTGCTCGAGCGCGGATTGATTTGATGATGGGTTTAATCACATGCAACTGATCTGGCTGCGCAGCGACTTGCGCCAACATGACAACACTGCCCTCGCGGCCGCCGCAGCGCGCGGCCCGACCGTGGCGGCGTATCTGTTGAGTCCGCAGCAATGGCTGGAGCACGACGATGCGCCGTGCAAAGTGGATTTCTGGCTGCGCAACCTGGGCGAACTGAGCCAGAGCCTCGGCGCGCTGAACATCCCGTTGTTGATTCGCAGCGCACCGCACTGGGATCAGGCACCGGCAGAACTGCTCAAGCTGTGCCGGCAATTGAAGATCGAAGTGGTGCACGTCAACGAGGAATACGGCGTCCACGAAAGCCGCCGCGATGAAGCCGTGGCCGAAACGTTGCGAGCCGAGGGCATTGAGTTCCACAGCTATCTGGATCAGTTGCTGTTCAAACCCGGCACGATCCTGACCAAGACCGGCACCTATTTCCAGGTGTTCAGTCAGTTCCGCAAGGTCTGCTACGAACGCCTGCACCGCTCGATGCCGGCATTGATCAAAGCACCGGGCAAACAGGCCGCGCTGGATATCGAAAGTGACGCAATTCCCGAGGCGGTCAAAGGCTTCGCCACGCCGAGCGAATCCCTGCGCGCCCTGTGGCCGGCCGGCGAGCAAGAGGCGCGGCGCCGCCTCGACACCTTCACCGACGCGCAGATCGATTATTACCGCAGCGAACGCGACTTCCCGGCCAAACCCGGCACCAGCCAATTGTCGGCGTACCTCGCCGCCGGGGTGATCTCGCCACGCCAGTGCCTGCACGCTGCACTGCAAAGCAATCAGGGCGAGTTCGAAAGCGGCAAGGTCGGCGCAGTGACCTGGATCAACGAGCTGCTGTGGCGCGAGTTCTATAAACACATTCTGGTCGGCTATCCACGCGTCTCGCGGCATCGCGCCTTCCGCCCGGAAACCGAGGCGCTGGCCTGGCGCGATGCGCCGGAAGAACTCAAGGCCTGGCAGGAGGCACGCACCGGACTGCCGATCATCGACGCGGCGATGCGTCAACTGCTGGAAACCGGCTGGATGCACAATCGCCTGCGCATGGTCGTAGCGATGTTCCTGACCAAAAACCTGCTGATCGACTGGCGCGAGGGCGAACGCTTTTTCATGCGCCACCTGATCGACGGCGATCTGGCGGCCAACAACGGTGGCTGGCAATGGAGCTCGTCGACCGGCACCGACTCGGCACCGTACTTCCGTATCTTCAACCCGTTGAGCCAGTCGGAAAAATTCGATGCCGAAGGCGTGTTCATCAAGCACTGGTTGCCGGAACTGGCCGGGCTCAACAAGAAGGAAGTGCACAATCCGGCGGCAGCCGGAGGACTGTTCGGCGTGGCCGATTATCCGGCGCCGATCGTTAACCTCAGCACTTCACGCGAGCGTGCGCTGACAGCGTTCAAGAACCTGCCGTCGCGCCAGCCTGTGGGCGGCAGCGATGAGTGAATTCCTGCGCAGCTTCGCCCGCGAGTTTTCCGGGTTGAACAAAGACAACCTGCATCGCCTCGGCGAGCTGTATAGCGACGACATTCATTTCACCGATCCGCTGCACGAAGTTCAGGGCCTGGCACAACTGCGGGATTACTTCAGTGAGCTGTACGCCAACGTCAGCGATCTGCGTTTCGATTTTCACGGCTTTGACCAGATCCGCGAAGGTGAGGGTTACCTGCGCTGGGTCATGAGTTATCGCCATCCGCGCCTGGCCAAGGGCCGGGAAATCAGGGTCGGTGGCTGTTCGCACCTGCTCTGGCGCGACAAGGTTTATCGCCATCGGGATTATTTCGATGCCGGGGCGCTGCTGTATGAACACTTGCCAATATTGGGCCGGGCGATTGCCTGGCTGAAAAGGAGAATGGGATGAGTCGTACACCTCCACGGCGGTATTGGTTGACCGGCGCCAGCAGTGGCATCGGCGCAGCATTGTGTGAGGACATTCTGAAAAGCGGCGCGCACCTGGCGGTCAGCTCGCGCTCGGCCGCGCCGCTCAAGGTTTTGTCCCAGCGTTACCCGGGCCAGGTGCTGGTGGTGCCCGGCGATCTGACCAACAGTCAGACCGTGCGCGAAATCGGTGAGCAGATCGCCGAGGCCTGGGGTTCGCTGGACAGCGTGATTCTCAACGCCGGCACCTGTGAATATGTCGACGCGCGCCAGTTCGATTCGTCGATCATCGAGCACGTGGTGCGCACCAATCTGCTCGCCAGTAGCTATTGCATCGAAGCCGCCCTGCCGCTGTTGCGCAAAGGCACCGCGCCGCATCTGGTCGGCATGGCCAGCTCGGTGACTTACCTGCCGCTGCCACGGGCCGAAGCCTACGGCGCATCGAAGGCCGGGCTGCGTTACCTGTTCGAATCGCTGCGCATCGATCTGGCGGATGAAGGCATTGAAGTCACCATCATCAGCCCGGGTTTTGTCGAAACGCCGCTGACCGAAAGGAACGATTTCCCGATGCCGCTGAGCTGGCCTGCGGATAAAGCGGCGCGGCACATCTTCGCCAAACTCAAGGACCGTCCGCTGGAAATTGCCTTCCCGGGACTGTTCATGGCCGCGCTGTGGCCGCTATCGAAACTGCCCGCCCGCGCGCAATTGGCGATCGGCAAACGCATGGTGCGCAAGAACCCACCGCAGCGGGACCCGATATGAAAATCGCCGTAATTGGCAGCGGTATCGCCGGGCTCACCTGCGCCTACCTGCTGAACCGCCGCCACGACATCACCGTGTTCGAAGCGAGTGACTGGGTCGGCGGCCATACCCACACCGTACCGGTCAGCGTGGCCGGGCAGTCGTTCGCCATCGATACCGGTTTCATCGTGTTCAACGACTGGACCTACCCGAACTTCATTCGCTTGCTCAACCAGCTCGGCGTGGCGTTCAAGCCGACCGAAATGAGCTTTTCGGTAACCGACCCGGACACTGGCGTGGAGTACAATGGCAACAATCTCAACAGCCTGTTCGCCCAGCGCAGCAATCTGTTGTCGCCGGGGTTCTGGGGCATGCTGCGCGACATTCTGCGCTTCAACAAAGAAGCGCAGCGCGACCTGATAGAACTGCGCATCGCCGCCGATACCACCCTCGATGATTACCTCAAGGCTGGCGGCTACGGCGAGCGTTTCATCCTGCATTACATCGTGCCGATGGGCGCGGCGATCTGGTCGATGCCGATGGCGGAAATGCTCAATTTCCCGCTGCAATTCTTCCTGCGTTTCTTCAAGAATCATGGCCTGCTCTCAGTCAGCGATCGTCCGCAGTGGCAGGTCATTGAAGGCGGTTCCAGTGCTTATGTGGCGCCACTGACCGCTTCATTCAGTGACAGGATTCGCCTGAACTGCCCAGTCAAGCGCGTCGAGCGCAACCAGCACGGCGTGGTTATCCACAGCCCGGCCGGCCTCGAACATTTCGACAAAGTGGTGTTCGCCTGTCATAGCGATCAGGCGCTGAACCTGCTGGCCAACCCGAGCGACGCCGAGCGCTCGATTCTCGGCGCCCTGCTCTACGCCGATAACGATGTCGTGCTGCACACCGACACGCGCCTGCTGCCAACGCGCAAACTGGCCTGGGCCAGCTGGAACTATCGCCTTGGCGGCGCCGGCCATACCCGCGCGGCGGTCACCTACAACATGAACATCCTGCAGGGCATCGAGAGCGACACTACGTTCTGCGTCAGCCTCAACCAGACTGCCGGCATCAGCCCGGATAAAGTGCTGGCCCGCTATACCTACGCCCACCCGCAATACACCCTCGCCGCAGCGGCCGCGCAAAACCGTTGGGGCGAACTCGATGGCGAGCAGCACACACATTATTGCGGCGCCTACTGGGCCAACGGCTTTCATGAAGATGGCGTGGTCAGCGGGCTGCGCGTAGCCGCCGCGTTCGGTGAAACCCTGTGAACAGCGCTCTGTACAGCGGCGTCATCGGCCACCGACGTTTTTCGCCGCGCCGCCACGAATTCCGCTATCGCATCGGTTTGCTCTATCTCGACCTGAGCGAACAGGACGCCGTACTGGCCCTGTCGCCACTGGCCGGGCGCAGCCGCTTTGCGCCGTTCTCGTTTCGCGAAACCGATTACCTGAAAGCCTTCACCGGCAAGGGCATGCGCCTGATCGACGCGGTGCGCCAGCAGGTCGGCGCAGCCATCGGTCATGAGCCACAAGGCGCGGTATGCCTGCTGACCCAGCCGCGCAGTTGGGGCCTGTCGTTCAATCCGGTGAGTTTCTTCTATTGCCATGAAGCCGACGGGCAACTGGCGGCGATCGTTTGTGAAGTAACCAATACGCCATGGCGCGAGCGTTATCACTATGTGCTGCCGGCGCAGGTGCCGACCAGCCTGGTGGATTTCCACCAGCATTTCGCTGTGGCCAAGGCGTTTCACGTCTCGCCGTTTCTGCCCCGCGACCTCGAATACCGCATGAGCTTCAGCCCCGCTGCGCAAAGCCTGGGTGTGCACATGGCCGATTGGCAGGGCAACGAGAAACTGTTCGACGCCACGCTCAATCTGCGCCGTGAACCGCTCGATCGTCGCAGCCTGCATCGCTACCTGCGGCGCTTTCCGTGGATGACCGCAAAAACCGCTCTGGCGATTTATTGGCAAGCACTGCGACTGCTGCTCAAGCGCGCGCCGATCTTCCCTCACCAGGCTGCCGACGGCAGCTTTAAAACCGCCACTGTGCCTCCGAAGGAGCCGCACCATGAAATCCTCTAGCCTGCCGCTCGGTCGCTTCAGCACCAACGGTTTGACCGGCTCGCTGCTGCGCCGTGGCGTGTTGCGCCAATTGGCCCAGCTCAAACACGGACAATTGATGGTCGTCGAGGATGGCGAACAAATGCTTTTCGGCACCCCGGGCAGTGCTCTGCTCGGCGAAGTCCATGTACTCGACCCGGCCCTGTGGGGCATGGTCGCCAGTAGCGGCTCGATCGGCGCCGGCGAAGCATTCATCCACGGCTATTGGAGTTCGCCGGACCTGACTGCTGTGGTGCGCGTATTCGTCAGCAATCTCGATGTACTCGATGCCATGGAAGGTGGCTTGGCGCATCTGGGCCGGCCCTTCGTACAAGGGCTGCACTGGCTCAATCGCAACACGCGCAAGGGTTCGCAGAAAAACATCGCCGCGCACTACGACCTCGGCAATGAACTGTTCGAACAGTTTCTCGACCCGACCATGATGTATTCCGCCGCCCAGTTCCTTTCGCCGAGCGACACCCTGGAACAGGCGCAACTGAACAAACTCGAGCGCATCTGCCAGAAACTCGCGCTCAAACCCAGCGACCACCTGCTGGAAATCGGCACCGGTTGGGGCAGCATGGCCCTGTACGCAGCGCAGCATTACGGTTGCCGCGTGACCACTACGACGCTGTCGAAAGAGCAGTTCGCGTTCACTGCCAAGCGTATCGAACAACTCGGCTTGCAGGATCGCGTCACCCTGCTGCTCAAGGACTACCGCGACCTCAGCGGCGAGTACGACAAACTGGTGTCGATCGAGATGATCGAAGCGGTCGGCCATCGGTTCCTGCCCACCTACTTCAAGCAATGCGCGCACTTGCTCAAGAGCAACGGCCTGATGCTGCTCCAGGCGATCACCATTCGCGAACAACGCTACGAACAGGCCAAGCGCAGCGTCGACTTTATCCAGCGCTACATCTTCCCCGGCGGGGCCCTGCCCTCGGTGCACAAGATGCTCGATGTGGTCAGCCGCGAAACCGACATGAACCTGCTGCACATGGAAGATTTCGGCCTGCATTACGCCAAGACACTGCGCCTGTGGCACGAGAACTTTCGCCTCGCCCATGGTCGCCTGAGCGAACTGGGCTACGACGATTATTTCCTGCGCCTGTGGGAGTTTTACCTGTGCTATTGCGAGGGCGGATTCCTCGAACGCACCATCGGCACCGCGCAATTGCTGCTGGCCAAACCGGCGGCGATGACCGCGCCGCTGCTCGGGCGCTTCGATGCGTGAGCGAATCGCCAATGCCGTGCTGTTTCAGCTCGGCTGGCTGGCCTGCGTGCTCGGCGGCAACAGTTTATGGCTGTTGCTGGCGCTGGCGGCACTGGTGATTCATCTGCGCTGGATCAGCAGTTGGGCGGCGGAAGGTCGTTTGATACTGTGCGTGGTGATTGTCGGCACGGCGGTGGACAGCGTCTTGCGTTACCTCGATGTGTTCCGCTTTGCAGACGCCTCACCGCTGATTCCACTGTGGCTGATGCTGCTCTGGGCGCTGCTCGCCACCACGTTGCGCCACTGCCTGGCCTGGAGCGCGCGACCCTGGTGGCTGGCCAGCGGACTTGGCGCGGTGGGCGGCGCATTGTCGTACTACGGCGGCGGACGGCTGGCCGGCGTGCAATTTCCCTATGGCCATATCCCCACGCTGATCTTGATCGGGCTGCTCTGGGCCGTGCTTTTTCCGTTGTTGCACTTGATGGCGCGACGTCTGGCGCCGTGAGCGTCCGTCAGCGCTTTCACACCCACAGCGATCACTGCCTTACACTGCCACGATGAAAACCATCCCCCACACCCAAATTGCCGAACCGGCGGTCACCTGCTCGACCTGTGCGGCGTGCTGCTGCCAGCTCGAAGTAATGCTGATCACCGACACCGGCGTGCCTGATCGCTTTATCGATACCGATGAATGGGGCGGTGAAGTGATGCTGCGTCTGGACGACGGCTGGTGCGCGGCGCTGGATCGCGACAGCATGATGTGCACGATCTATGAACGACGCCCGCTGATTTGCCGCGAGTTTGAAATGGGCGCGCCGGAGTGCATCGAAGAGCGCCGGGGTATTGCGACAGCCTACCGCTGATTCTTTGACAACGCAGAAACAACTGTGGGAGCGAGCCTGCTTGCGAAGGCGGTGTGTCAGCCACCATTTGAATTGACTGACACTCAGCTTTCGCAAGCAGGCTCGCTCCCACGTCGGTTCCGCGTAGCGGCGTGTTACAGCGGCATTGTGTAATGCAGCGCGTAGCTTTCTACACCATCGTTGTCGCTGGACAGGCCGGCGTTGGAGTAGTGCGTGGCGCGGATGCCGACTTCGTGGCCGCCGTTGAAGCGCAGGCCGACACCGATGCGGTCTTCGAACTGGAAGGACCCGCCCAGCTTGTTGCTCTCATATTCGGTGTTGGAGAAGAACGCCGCGCCGATACCCGCTTCAACGTACGGTTTGACCGACTGACCGGCAAACTCGTAAACGAATACAGGCGAGAACGACAGGCTGTTGTTGCTGGAAGTCTTGTCACCTTCCCAGTACGTGTAGGCACCACTCCAGTAGCCAGTCAGGCGACCGACGTCGCTCTGCAGCCAGCTCTTGTCCCAGTCGAAATTCATGCCTAAGCGATACGTCATCGTCGAATCGCTGGTACCGCCGACGGCGAATTCAACGCCAGCGGCTTGTGCAGAAATGCTTTGCCCCATCAGTGCGGCCGCAATCGCGGCCAAGCAGAATAGTCGCTTCACTTTGAAACTTCCTTTTCCGGAACGATCGTTTGGTTTTTAGTTGCTGCTGTCGCTATAGAAATCCGCGCTTGGTCAGAAGTTCAGCGTTTTTTTAGTTATTTCACATTTTTTTTACAAGTCGAAGTTTTGCACATTCGACGCAGTTTGGCCCAGCAACGGTAGGATTTTTCTGAGGGATTGCGGATCGCCGCTGGTCCAGAACTTCACAGGCTGGCTCGGACGTTGCGCCAGCAGATCACGCTCGGCGAGCAAGCGCTGCAACTGTCGGGCTACGGCAGTTCCGGTATCGATCAGGCTGACATCGTCGGCGATCATCGACCTGAGTAACGGCTTGAGGAAGGGATAATGGGTGCAGCCAAGAATGATTGTGTCGCAGTTTTGCGCCAGCAATGGAGAGACGTAACCTTGCAATAAAGTGCGTAGTTCGGCGCTGTGCAGATCACCCGTTTCGATCAGTTCGACCAGTCCCGGACAGGGCTGGGTGATGACTTTTATGTCAGCCGCGAAACGATCGAGCAACGCGGCAAACTTTGCGCTCTGCAACGTGCCGGTCGTGGCCAGAACGCCAACCACGCCGCTTCGCGTGGCCGCAGCGGCCGGTTTGACCGCCGGTTCCATGCCGACAATCGGCCAGTCCGGGAAATCACGACGCAGGTCGGCAACACCGGCCACGGTCGCGGTATTGCATGCCAGCACCAAAGCCTTGGCACCCTGCTCGCGAAAAAATCCTGCCATCGCACTGCAACGCTGGCGGATGAATTCCGGGGTTTTCTCGCCGTAAGGAATGTGCCCGCAATCGGCGACGTACAGCAGCGATTCGTTGGGCAGCAAGCGCTGAATTTCGCCGAGGACCGACAAGCCGCCGACCCCGGAATCGAACACGCCGATCGGCGCTTCACGCATGGCGCGCGCCACAGACGCTGCAGCCCGGATCACGCTTGACCCGCAGCTCACGGAAGCGCGAACCCAGAGCGTCGATCAGCAACAAACGCCCCACCAATGGCTCGCCAAAGCCGACCAGCAGTTTCAACGCTTCCAGCGCCTGCAAGCTGCCGACCAGACCGACCAGCGGCCCGACCACGCCGGCCTCGCTGCAGGTCAGTTCGGCTTCGCTGCCGTGTCCGTACAGGCAGTGGTAGCAAGGGCTCTCGCCACGCCGTGGATCGAACACCGACAGCTGCCCTTCCAGACGAATCGCCGCGCCACTGACCAGTGGCTTGCACGCGGCAACACAAGCGGCGTTAACCGACTCGCGCGTGGAAAAGTTGTCCGAACAATCGAGCACCAGATCCACCGCCGCCACCGCTGCACCTAGAGAATCCTCGTCCAGCGCCTGGCGATGAGCGACCAGTTGAATTTCCGGATTGATCGCGCCCAGGCGCTTGAGCGCCGAGTCGACCTTGGACATGCCGACACTGTCGGTGTCGTGAATGATCTGCCGTTGCAGATTGGTCAGATCGACCGTGTCGAAATCCGCCAGATGCAATTCGCCGACGCCCGCTGCCGCCAGATACAACGCCACTGGCGCGCCGAGACCGCCGAGGCCGACGATCAGCACGCGGCTGCCTTTGAGCTTCAGCTGCCCGTCGATGTCGATGTGTTGCAGCAGAATCTGCCGGCTGTAGCGCAGCAATTCCTGATCATTCAGCACGGCAGGCGCCCCAGACTGATGCGTTGATGGCCGCCCAGATCGGTGCGGCTATGGACTTCTTCAAAGCCACGGGTAAGCAGCAGATCACGCACGGCTTCGGCCTGATCATAGCCGTGTTCGAGCATCAGCCAGCCGCCGGTTTCAAGATGATCCGGCGCCTGCGCAACAATCAGGCGCAGATCATCGAGGCCATCTTCACCGGCGACCAGCGCACTGGCCGGTTCGAAACGCACATCACCCTCGACCAGATGCGGATCGGCGGCGGCAATGTACGGCGGGTTGCTGATGATCAGTTGAAAGCGCTGGCCTGCAAGTGCGCTGAACCAATGGCTGTTCAGCACCGTAGCGTTGTTCAGGTGCAGACGCTGGCGGTTGCGTTCGGCCAGGGCCACGGCTTCGAGCACGCGATCCACAGCGGTGACTTTCCACGCCGGCCGTTCGCTGGCCAAGGCCAAAGCAATCGCGCCACTGCCGGTGCCCAGATCAAGAACCTCGGCCGGAGTTGCCGGCAGCAGCTCAAGGGCTGCCTCCACCAGCAATTCGGTGTCGGGACGCGGAATCAGCGTGTGCGGCGCGACTTCCAGATCCAGCTTCCAGAAGCCCTGCTGGCCGAGAATATAAGCCACCGGTTCACCGCTACGCCGCCGTTGCAAATACTCGGCAAAGGTCAGCGCAGCCTCGCTCGGCACGATGCGCTCGGGCCAGGTGTGCAGGAAGCTGCGCGACTTGCCCAATGCGGCGGCCAGGAGCAATTCAGCGTCCAGACGCGCAGTCGGCGAGTCCGGCAACTCGGCAGCGCGCAACAGGCTGGCGATGATGGTCATTTATTCACCTATCGCTGCGAGCTGGTCAGCCTGATATTCGGCCAGCAGCGGCTCGATCACAGCTTCGACGCCACCGGCGAGAATTTCATCCAGGGAATACAGGGTCAGGTTGACGCGATGGTCGGTGACCCGGCCCTGGGCGTAGTTGTAGGTGCGGATACGCTCGGATCGATCACCGGAGCCGACCAGCAACTTGCGCTCACTGGCAATCGCGTTGGCCGCCGCAGCGTTTTGCTGATCGTTGAGCTTGGCCGACAGCCACGCCATCGCCCGGGCACGGTTCTTGTGCTGGGAACGCTCTTCCTGACACTCGACGACGGTGCCGGTCGGGATGTGGGTAATGCGGATCGCCGAATCGGTGGTGTTGACGTGCTGACCACCGGCGCCAGAGGAACGGTAAGTGTCGACACGCAGATCCGCCGGGTTGATCTCGATGGCTTCGCGCTCGTCCGGCTCGGGCAATACAGCCACGGTGCAGGCCGACGTGTGAATCCGACCCTGGGATTCGGTGGCGGGTACGCGCTGGACGCGGTGTGCGCCGGACTCGAATTTCAGCTTGCCGTAAACGTTGTCGCCTTCAATGCGCGCGATGACTTCTTTATAGCCACCGTGTTCGCCTTCGTTTTCCGAGAGGATCTCGACGCGCCAGCCACGCCGCTCGGCATAACGCGAGTACATGCGGAACAGGTCGCCGGAGAAGATCGCCGCCTCGTCGCCACCGGTGCCGGCGCGAATTTCGAGGAAGACGTTGCGCCCGTCATTCGGATCTTTAGGCAGCAGCATGCGCTGCAGATCGGATTCCAGCGTGACCAGCAACTCCTTGGCTTCGCGAACTTCTTCCACGGCCATTTCGCGCATGTCCGGGTCGTTGTCCTTGAGCAGCGCCTGCGCGCCTTCAAGATCGCTTTGGACGCCGAGCAGCTTTTTATAGGCGGCCACTACCGGCTCGAGTTCGGCGTACTCCTTGGAATAGGCGCGGAACCTGGCCTGATCGGCAATGACTTCACCGTCGCCGAGCAGCGCGGTCAGTTCCTCGAAACGGTCCTGGAGAATGTCCAGCTTGTTGAGCAGTGACGCTTTCATTGCGTTTTTTTATCCGAAAAACTATCCGGTGAGCCCTCAAGGGCAAAGAGTTCCTGGGCCATGGCCAGCGCATCGAGGCGGCCTTCGGCAGACAGCTTTTTCAACTGCACGCTGGGCGCATGCAAGAGTTTGTTGGTCAGGCCACGGGCCAGTTGCCCGAGCACGTCTTCGGCGTTGCCGCCGTTGGCCAGCAGACGCAGGGCCTTCTGCAATTCCTCGTCACGCAAGCGTTCGCTCTGTTGACGATAGGCCTTGAGCACATCGACTGCCGCCAGTTCGCGCAGGCGCACCATGAAATCGTCGGCGCCGACCGAAACCATTTCCTCCGCCGCTTGCGCAGCGCCCTGACGGCTCTTGAGGTTCTCGGCGACCACTTCGTGGAGATCGTCGACGCTGTACAGGTAAACGTCGTCCAACTCGCCGACTTCTGGCTCGATATCGCGCGGTACCGCGATGTCGACCATGAAGATCGGCTTGTGCTTGCGCAGCTTCAGCGCACTTTCCACCGCACCCTTGCCGAGGATTGGCAACTGGCTGGCGGTCGAACTGATGACGATATCGCTGCGCACCAGTTCCGCCGGAATGTCCGAGAGCAGCACGGCGTGAGCGCCGAATTGCTCGGCCAACTGGCTGGCGCGCTCCAGCGTGCGGTTGGCGACGACGATGCGCTTGACCCCCAGCTCATGCAAATGGCGCGCGACCAGCGTAATCGTCTCGCCGGCACCGATCAGCAGCGCCTGGCTGCGTTGCAGATCGCTGAAAATCTGTTTCGCCAGGCTCACCGCAGCAAACGCCACCGACACCGGGTTCTCGCCGATCGCGGTATCGGTACGCACTTGCTTGGCGGCATTGAACGTCGCCTGAAACAGCCGCCCCAGCAGCGGACCGATGGTGCCGGCCTCGCGGGCCACGGCGTAGGCCGATTTCATCTGGCCGAGAATCTGCGGTTCGCCCAGCACCAGCGAGTCAAGCCCGGAGGCGACGCGCATCATGTGACGAACAGCCGCATCGTCTTCATGCACATAGGCACTGGCGCGCAGCTCGTCGAGGCTCAGATGGTGATAATCGGCCAGCCAGCGCAGCACGACATCGGCCGAGAGCTGATCCTGTTCTATATAAAGCTCACTGCGATTGCAGGTGGAGAGGATCGCGGCTTCGCGGCTGTCGGTCAGTCGGCAGAGCTGCTGCAAGGCCTCCACCAGCTGCTCAGGGGTAAAGGCCACGCGCTCGCGGACGTCTACTGAAGCAGTCTTGTGGTTAATACCGAGTGCAAGGAAGGCCATTCAAGGTCGCTGGTGGTGACGTGAAGCCGGCAATTGTCCTACTTCGAAAGATTCAGAACAACTACCGCTGACTATTGTCCCAATCGTCAGCCCCTATAATGGCCACAATTGAGTCTCGGTTATGTTTGGCCGAAGGCTTGTGTCATGATGATCCGACCGCAGGTTAGTCGTCCTCTTCCTATATGAATAGATCTTCCGCGTTGCTCCTCGCTTTTGTCTTCCTCAGCGGCTGCCAGGCCATGGCGCCCGTTGCGCCGGACGGCACCCCGCCGGTCGAAGACACCACGCCCGCACCTGAAAAGCCCAAGGTTTACGGCTCATTCAGCGAGGAAACCGTGTTCAGTCTGCTGAGCGCCGAACTCGCCGGCCAGCGCAATCGTTTCGACATTGCCCTGGACAATTACGTGACCCAGGCCATCAACACCCAGGATCCGGGCGTCTCCGAGCGGGCTTTCCGCATCGCCGAATATCTGGGCGCCGATCAACCGGCCCTCGACACCGCGCTGATCTGGGCCCGCAATGCCCCGGACGATCTCGAAGCGCAACGCGCCGCCGCCGTGCAGCTGGCCCGCGCCGGGCGCTACGACGACTCCATGGTCTACATGGAGAAAGTCCTGCAGGGCAAGGGCGACACCCATTTCGATTTCCTCGCGCTGTCGGCCGCCGACACCGATCAGGAAACCCGCAACGGTCTGATGAAAAGCTTCGACCGTTTGCTTGAGCGCCACCCGAACAACAATCAGCTGATTTTCGGCAAGGCCCTGCTGTTGCAGCAGGACGGCGACAATCAAGGTGCGCTTACTCTGCTTGAAGACAATCCGCCGGAAGACGGCGAAATCGCACCGATCCTGCTGCGTGCGCGCCTGCTTCAGTTGCTCAACCGTGGCGACGAAGCGCTGCCGCTGTTACAGAAAAGCATTAGGAAATACCCGGAAGACAAACGCCTGCGCCTGACTTACGCGCGCATGCTGGTCGAACAGGACCGCATGGACGACGCCAAGGCCGAATTCTCCACCCTCGTTCAGCAATACCCGGAAGACGATGAACTGCGTTATTCGCTGGCACTGGTGTGCCTGGAAGCCAAGGCGTGGGATGAAGCCAAGGGCTATCTGGAAGACCTGATCGCTCGCGAAAGCCATGTCGATTCAGCGCATCTGAACCTCGGCCGGATTGCCGAAGAGCGCAATGACCCACAAGGCGCGCTCATCGAATACGCCCAGGTCGGCCCGGGCAATGACTACCTGCCGGCACAGCTGCGTCAGGCCGATATTCTGATGAGCAACGGCAAGACCGCCGAAGCGCAAAGCAAACTGGCGGCCGAGCGTGACGAGCAACCGGATTACGCGATCCAGCTGTATCTGATCGAGTCGGAAAGCCTGTCGGCCAATAAACAGGACGACAAGGCCTGGAAGGTTCTGCAACAAGCGCTGCAGAAATACCCGGACGATCTCAATCTGCTTTACACCCGCGCCATGCTCGCGGAGAAACGCAATGATCTGGCGCAAATGGAGAAAGACCTGCGCCTGATCATCAAGCGCGACCCGGACAACGCCATGGCGCTCAATGCACTGGGCTACACCTTGTCCGATCGCACCACCCGCTACGCTGAAGCGAAAACGCTGATCGAGCAGGCGCACCAGATCAATCCGGAAGACCCGGCGGTACTCGACAGCCTCGGCTGGGTGAACTATCGCCTGGGCAATCTGGACGACGCGGAGAAATACCTGCGCCAGGCGCTCGAGCGTTTCCCCGACCATGAAGTCGCCGCGCACCTTGGCGAAGTCCTCTGGGCCAAGGGCAATCAACGCGAAGCCAAAAAAGTGTGGGGCAAGTTCCTCAAGGATCAGCCCGACAGCACCATTCTGCGCAGCACCATCAAGCGCCTGACCGGATCCGAGAATCTTTAAACCATGCTTTTGCGCCACGTTATTGTTTTCAGCTTCATCGCCCTGCTCGCCGGTTGCTCGGGTTTCGGCACTCGCGAATCAGTCGAGGGTCACGGCAGCCCGGCTCAATGGGCAGCGAACAAACAGCAACTGACCGGCCTTGATGGCTGGCAGATCGACGGCAAGATCGGCATCCGCGCGCCGAAGGATTCCGGCAGCGGCACGCTGTTCTGGCTGCAGCGTCAGGATTACTACGACATTCGCCTGTCCGGCCCGCTGGGTCGTGGCGCGGCACGCCTGACCGGGCGCCCGGGCAAGGTGTCGCTGGAAGTCGCCAACCAGGGCCGCTACGAATCGCAATCTCCTGAAGCCCTGCTCGAAGAACAGCTGGGCTGGAAATTGCCGGTATCCAATCTGGCCTGGTGGGTTCGTGGCCTGCCCGCGCCGGAAAGCAAGAGTCGCTTGAACCTGGACGCCGACAGTCGTCTGGCCAGCCTTGAGCAGGACGGCTGGAAAGTCGAATACACCGCCTACACCGAACAGAATGGTTACTGGCTGCCCGAGCGCATCAAGCTGCACGGCACCGACCTTGACGTAACGCTGGTGATCAAGACCTGGCAACCGCGCAAGTTGGGGCAATAAAGCATGACCGCTGCACGCCTGACCCTGCCCTCGCCGGCCAAACTCAACTTGATGCTGCACATTCTCGGTCGCCGTGAAGACGGTTATCACGAATTGCAGACGCTGTTTCAGTTCCTCGATTACGGCGATGAAATCACTTTCGCCGTGCGCGATGACGGCGTGATTCAACTGCACACCGAGTTCGCCGGCGTGCCCCACGACAGCAACCTGATCGTGCGCGCGGCGAAAATGTTGCAGCAACAATCCGGCTGCGCGCTCGGCATCGACATCTGGATCGACAAAGTCCTGCCCATGGGCGGCGGCATCGGTGGCGGCAGTTCGAATGCGGCGACGACCCTGCTCGGGCTCAACCATTTGTGGCAACTGGGCTGGGATGAAGATCGTCTTGCGCAACTGGGCCTGTCACTCGGTGCCGACGTACCGGTGTTCGTCCGTGGCCATGCAGCATTTGCCGAGGGTGTTGGCGAGAAACTGACCCCGGTCGACCCCGAAGAACCGTGGTATCTGGTGCTCGTGCCGCAAGTCGCTGTTAGTACGGCAGAAATTTTTTCCGATCCTTTGTTGACACGTAACACACCGCCCATTAAAGTGCGCCCCGTTCCCGAGGGAAACAGTCGAAATGACTGCTTGCCGGTGGTCGCAAGGCGTTATCCAGAGGTACGTAACGCATTGGATTTGTTAGGTAAATTTACCGAAGCAAAGCTCACCGGAACTGGAAGTTGTGTGTTTGGGGGCTTCCCAAGCAAAGCTGAAGCTGATAAAGTCTCGGCCCTTCTGACAGAGACCCTTACAGGGTTTGTAGCGAAAGGAAGCAACGTTTCGATGTTGCATCGCAAGCTGCAAAGTCTGCTCTAAAGGAATCAAGTGCCCGGCACTTGAAAGCAACAGATACAGGGGCGTCGCCAAGCGGTAAGGCAGCAGGTTTTGATCCTGCCATGCGTTGGTTCGAATCCAGCCGCCCCTGCCATTTTCTCTACTCATCCAGGTTACCCTCAGCCTCTAGGTACTGCGCGTGTCCAAGATGATGGTCTTTACGGGGAATGCCAACCCCGATCTGGCTCGGCGTGTCGTACGTCAGCTGCATATCCCTCTCGGTGACATCTCTGTCGGCAAGTTTTCCGACGGCGAAATCACAGCCGAGATCAATGAAAACGTTCGCGGTAAAGACGTCTTCATTATTCAGCCGACCTGCGCTCCGACCAACGATAACCTGATGGAACTGGTAGTGATGGCTGATGCCTTCCGCCGCTCCTCGGCTACTCGTATCACTGCTGTTATTCCTTATTTTGGTTATGCCCGTCAGGATCGCCGTCCGCGTTCCGCACGTGTGGCTATCAGCGCGAAAGTCGTTGCTGACATGCTTACCGTAGTCGGCATCGACCGTGTTCTCACGGTTGATCTGCATGCTGACCAGATTCAGGGCTTCTTCGATATTCCGGTAGATAACATCTACGGCTCCCCGGTTCTGGTGGATGACATTGAAGATCAGCGCTTCGAAAACCTGATGATCGTGTCCCCGGACATTGGTGGCGTCGTGCGTGCACGGGCTGTTGCCAAGTCGCTGGGCGTCGATCTCGGGATCATCGACAAACGCCGTGAGAAAGCCAATCACTCTGAAGTGATGCATATCATCGGTGATGTCGAAGGGCGTACCTGTATTCTCGTCGATGACATGGTCGATACCGCCGGCACCCTGTGCCACGCGGCCAAGGCCCTGAAAGAGCATGGCGCAGCCAAGGTCTTTGCCTACTGCACACACCCTGTGCTGTCGGGCCGGGCCATCGAGAATATCGAAAATTCCGTGCTGGACGAGCTGGTGGTGACCAACACCATTCCGCTGTCCGCTGCAGCACAAGCCTGTGCACGTATCCGTCAACTGGATATCGCACCGGTTGTTGCCGAAGCGGTTCGCCGCATCAGCAATGAAGAATCGATCAGCGCGATGTTCCGTTAAGGGCCCTGCCCTTCGCGAAATGTTTCGTTGACGAAAAGCGCCCCGCCCCGGCATTCCTGTCGGGGCGGGGCTTTTTTGCCCATACCGTGTTCGGCGCTGGTCGCAAACGCCACTCGGTCATGGCTATTTTGGAGATACAAAATGAACGATTTTACTCTGAATGCTGAAGTGCGTTCCGACCTGGGGAAAGGTGCGAGCCGCCGCCTGCGTCGTCTCGCCGCTCTGGTTCCAGCTGTTGTTTACGGTGGCGACAAAGCCCCTGAATCCATCAGCATGCTGGCCAAAGAAGTTGCCAAACTGCTCGAAAACGAAGCGGCTTACAGCCACATCATCGAGCTGAACGTTGGTGGCACCAAGCAGAACGTCATCATCAAGGCTCTGCAGCGTCACCCGGCCAAAGGCCACGTGATGCACGCTGACTTCGTACGCGTTGTTGCCGGCCAGAAACTGACCGCCATCGTGCCTGTACACTTTGTTGGCGAAGAAGCTCCAGTGAAGAAAGGCGGCGAAGTTTCGCACGTTGTTGCTGAAATCGAAGTGACCTGCCTGCCAAAAGATCTGCCTGAGTTCATCGAAGTCGATCTGTCGAAAGCAGAAATCGGCACCATCATTCACCTGTCGGACCTCAAAGCTCCTAAAGGTGTTGAGTTCGTTGCTCTGGCACACGGCGATGACAAGGCTGTTGCCAACGTCCACGCTCCACGTGTTGCTGCAGAACCTACCGAAGAAGGCGAAGCAGAGTAATTCACTCTGTCATGCCGGAGTGAGCAAGTAACATCGCGGACTGGAACGTAGCGAGAAAGCGGGCGAGAACGCGGAGTTTACATCCATGGTAAATGAGCATTTTTCGTCCACTTTCGCCGCTTTCCCCGATCGCGGCGATGTTATCCACCACTCCAAGGAAGGGCCCCTATCGTGACTGCCATCAAACTGATCGTTGGCCTGGGAAATCCAGGCGCTGAATACGAACAGACCCGGCATAACGCAGGGGCCCTTTTTGTTGAGCGCATCGCCCACGCACAGAATGTGAATCTTGTGGCCGATCGCAAATATTTCGGCCTGACCGGGCGTTATTCGCATCAGGGTCAGGATGTTCGTCTGCTGATTCCCACCACCTACATGAACCGCAGCGGCCAGGCCGTGGCGGCACTCGCCGGTTTCTTCCGCATCAAGCCTGAAGAAATCCTCGTGGCGCATGACGAACTCGACTTGCCTCCGGGCGTTGCCAAGCTCAAGCAGGGCGGCGGCCATGGCGGTCACAACGGGTTGCGCGACATCATTGCGCAACTGGGCAATCAGAATACGTTCTACCGCCTGCGGCTTGGCATCGGCCACCCGGGCGTTGCCAGTATGGTTTCAAATTTCGTCCTGGGTCGTGCGCCACGCGCCGAACAGGAAAAACTCGATGCCAGCATCGACTTTGCCCTCGGCGTGCTGCCGGATATCCTCGCCGGGGAATGGAACCGCGCGATGAAAAACCTGCACAGCCAGAAGGCCTGACTTTTACCCGAGGGGAAACACCATGGGATTCAATTGCGGCATCGTCGGCCTGCCTAACGTCGGCAAGTCCACCCTGTTCAACGCCCTGACCAAATCCGGTATCGCGGCCGAGAACTTCCCCTTCTGCACCATCGAGCCGAACAGCGGCATCGTGCCGATGCCGGATCCGCGTCTGGAAGCTCTGGCGGCCATCGTCAATCCCAAGCGCATCCTGCCGACCACCATGGAATTCGTCGACATCGCCGGCCTCGTTGCCGGTGCCTCGAAAGGTGAAGGCCTGGGCAACAAGTTCCTGGCCAACATCCGCGAAACCGACGCTATCGCCCACGTGGTGCGCTGCTTCGAAGACGACAACGTGATCCACGTTTCCAACAGCGTCGACCCGAAACGCGACATCGAAATCATCGACCTGGAACTGATCTTCGCCGACCTCGACAGCTGCGAGAAGCAACTGCAGAAAGTCGCGCGCAACGCCAAGGGCGGTGACAAGGACGCCGTGGTTCAGAAGGCTCTGCTCGAGCAACTGATCGCGCACTTCACCGAAGCCAAACCGGCGCGCAGCCTGATGAAGAACATGAGCGCTGACGAAAAGGCAGTGATCAAGGGCTTCCACCTGCTGACCACCAAGCCGGTCATGTACATCGCCAACGTTGCTGAAGACGGTTTCGAGAACAACCCGCACCTGGACGTGGTCAAGGCCATCGCCGAAGAAGAAGGCGCCATGGTCGTTCCGGTGTGCAACAAGATCGAAGCGGAAATCGCCGAGCTCGACGACGGCGAAGAGAAGGACATGTTCCTCGAGGCTCTGGGCCTGGAAGAACCTGGCCTGAACCGCGTGATCCGCGCCGGCTACGAAATGCTCCACCTGCAGACCTACTTCACCGCCGGTGTCGAAGAAGTCCGCGCCTGGACCGTCAAGGTCGGTGCCACCGCACCACAGGCCGCTGGCGTGATCCACACCGACTTCGAAAAAGGCTTCATCCGTGCCGAAGTCATCGCCTACAACGACTTCATCCAGTACAAAGGCGAAGCCGGCGCCAAAGAAGCCGGCAAATGGCGTCTGGAAGGCAAGGATTACATCGTCAAGGACGGCGACGTGATGCACTTCCGCTTCAACGTCTAAGCAACAGCCGGGCAAGAAAAAGCCGCGTTTCATACGCGGCTTTTTTGTGCCTGAAATTCAGTGACTGAGTACATTTCCCTGCTCGCGAATGCGGCGTGTCAGCTAAGCATTCGTCAACTGACACACCCATTCGCGAGCAGGCTCGCTCCCACAGTTCGATTCGTCTGTTCAGGCCTTTCTGGTACGCGGTAAAAAGATCGCCAACACACCAAACAACGGCAGAAACGAGCACAGGAAATACACGTACTCAATCCCGTGCACATCCGCCAGATGCCCGAGCAGCGCTGCGCCAATCCCGCCGAAACCAAACATCAGACCGAAGAAAATCCCGGCAATCATCCCGACATTGCCTGGCACCAGTTCCTGCGCGTACACCACGATCGCCGAGAATGCCGACGCCAGAATGAAGCCGATCACCACGCTGAGAATGCTGGTCCAGAACAGATCGACATGCGGCAGGATCAGGGTGAACGGCGCGACGCCGAGGATGGAAAACCAGATCACTGCCTTACGCCCGATCTTGTCCCCGATCGCCCCGCCGAAGAACGTCCCCGCCGCCACTGCGCCCAAGAACAGGAACAGATGCAATTGCGAGCTGGCCACCGACAGGTCGAACTTCTCGATCAGGTAGAAAGTGAAGTAGCTGGTGAAACTGGCCATGTAGAAATACTTGGAGAACACCAGTAGCCCGAGCACCACCAGCGCACTGGTCACCCTGCCCTTCGACAAGCCGTGCGTCGCCGCCTGGCTGGCCTTTAGCTTGAACAGGTTGAGGTGATTGGCGTACCAACGGCTGATGCGGTACAGCACGAACAGCGCAAACACTGCGAACAGACCGAACCACGCCACATTGCCCTGGCCGAAGGGAATGATGATCGCCGCCGCCAGCAATGGGCCGAACGCGGAGCCGGCATTGCCGCCGACCTGAAAGGTCGATTGCGCCAGACCAAACCGGCCGCCCGAAGCCAGCCGCGCAACACGCGAGGCTTCCGGGTGAAAGGTCGACGAGCCAATGCCGATCAGCGCCGCCGCCAGCAGAATCAATGGGAAGCTGCCGACCACCGACATCATCAGAATGCCGATCAACGTACACACCGTGCCCGCCGGCAACAGCCACGGTTTGGGGTGGCGATCAGTGTGATAACCGACCCACGGCTGCAACAGCGACGCGGTCAACTGGAAGGTCAAGGTGATCAGGCCGACCTGGGTGAAGGTCAGGCCATAGTTGGCTTTGAGCATCGGGTAGATCGACGGCAGAACCGACTGGATCAGGTCGTTGATCAAATGCGCCAGCGCCACCGCGCCGATGATGCGCATCACCAAGGGGCTGCTTTGCGGAGCAGCGGTCGCCGAGGCAGCGGCGGTCTGAACGTTGCTGATAGCCATGGAAAATTCCGGACAGCAGATGGGTGCCCGCAGGCAGGTGCGTCAATGTGCCATTTTTCGGTGCGCTCGCGCTATCCCCTTAGGCAGCTAACTAACTGACTGGTCGTCGAGCAAACGGTGATAGCGCAACGCCATGGTCTGAATCTTGCCTTCCTTCTGCCCTTGAACACGATCGCCTTACAAAGGCGCTCGACAATGGGAAGTTTCGCTACAGAGCCGGCCTACAGAGCGGGCATGGGTGAACTTTCGAGGCCTTTTAGAGGGCACAGGTCGCAGCCGAAAGGTTCGCGATGCACGCCAATGGTGCGTGGTGTCCAGAGGAGTCATGAGGCATGCAGGCTTTCCTTTCACCGGGGATCAAATTGCTGGGGCGGTTTGGCTTCGCAGGTAAATTCCAATTATTGTTTCTGCTGTTCATTCTGCCGCTGGCCGGCAGCCTGTTGATGATCGGCCATGACTATCGCGAGAAGCTCAATCTGATTTCCGGCGAACGTGCCGGCGTGCGTCAATTGCTCGCGCTGGATGCGCTGGACAACCTGCTCGCCGCGCAACGCGACCGCGCCGCCCGCTGGCGCGCCACCGAGACCAATCGTCAGCCGACAGCGGCCACCCTCGCCGCCATGGCTGCCTTCGACGGCGTGCAACCGGCGGTGCTGCAAGCCACCACCGAGCTGGGAAATGCCCTGAACCAGCAAGGCGCCGACGGCGCAATCCTCGAGCGCTTTCAGGCGCTGCAAACCGCACTCAATGGCCTTGATTCGAAAAGCCTTAGCAGTGTCGGCTGGTGGCCGGACGGTTATGACCGCTTCACCAATGCCCTGGGCGCGCTGCAAGCCTTGCGCGAGCAGATCGTCATGGACAATCGCCTGACCCTCGCGCCGTGGCTGGAAACCTACCTGCTGACGCAAATATCCACACAACATGCGCCGGACCTGATCGAGCGAGTCGGCCGCCTGGCGGCGGTCGGTCAGGCCTCAGTCGTTTCCGGCCAGTTCACCCTGCAGAGCCGCTTGCAGTTGCGCGACCTGCGCAGCCGCATCGGCGACGCCCGCGAGCAACTGGTGAAAACCGCCGGCCTGCTGGAGGCGCGTCTGCCAGCCGAGTTGCAAGCCTGGGCCGGTCAGTATCACGACAGCCTGAAACACCTCGATAGCGGCCTGAAAGTCCTCGACGACGGTGTGTTTGGCGGCAGCATCAACCTCAAGCCAGAGGACTTCGAACGCGGCCTCGACGCGCTGCTCACCGACCTTGCTTCCCTGCGCCAGCAATCCCTGATCGCGCTGGACCAGCGGCTCGATGCGTATTACAGCTCGGCGATCCGCCAGTTCATTGTTGTCGCCGCAATCTTCGGTTGCCTGCTGCTGGCCGCGTTGTACCTGTTCGTCTGCCTGCAAGCCTCGATCCGCCGTAGCGCCAGCGGCATCACCTTGCTCGCCGAAGCCTTGCGCGACGGCAACCTGAGCCTGCAAGTGCCGGTGGTGGGGCGCGATGAGCTGGCAGCGATCAGCACCGCGCTCAACGTCGCCGTGGTGCAATTGCGCAGCAGCATGCTTGGCGTCGACCACGAGACCTCGCAGTTGAGCAACGCGGTACGCAGCCTCAACCAACACTCCAGCGGCGCCCTGAGCGAAGTCGAGGCGCAGCAGTTGCAGATCAGCCAGATTGCCGCTGCCGCCACGCAATTGGCCGCCACCTCGCAAGGCGTCGCGCAGAGTTGCGAACAGGCCTCCGGCAGCGCCCAGCAGACCCGGCGCATCGCCGCCGACAGCAGCCGCGACAGCCAGCGCACCACGGCCAGCATTCAGCAGCTCAATCAGCGCCTGAACGACACCGCCGCCGCGCTTGGCCGGGTCAGCGAGCAAGGCCAGCAGATTCAACTGGTCGTGGACACCATTCGCGGCGTCGCCGAGCAGACCAACCTGCTCGCACTCAACGCCGCCATCGAAGCCGCCCGCGCCGGCGAACAGGGTCGCGGCTTTGCCGTGGTCGCCGACGAGGTGCGCAGCCTCTCGCAACGCACGCAATCGTCCACCGCGCAGATCGCCGGCACTGTCGACAGCCTGCGCGCCACGGTCAACGAAGCGGTGAGCCTGATGGAAGCCGCCTGTGGTCAGGCGCAATCGGATGCCGAGGCAGTCACCGGACTCGGCGAACGCCTGGGAGAAATCGCCAGCGCCGTACAGAGCGTCACCGACACCCTGGCGCAAATCGCCACAGCTGTGGAAGAACAGGCCAGCACCGCCGACGAAGTCAGCGGCAATATCCAGCAGGTCGATCAAGCGGCGGTGCGTTTGCTTGAAGGCGCACGCGCGGTGAACCTCGCGGCGGACACCTTGAGCCAGGGCAGCGAGGCCCTGAGCGCCAATACCGCCAGATTCCAACTGCGCTGACGCCCTCCCCGGCCCCGATTTTCGGGGCTGGAGGATAAGCGGTTGAAAACAGGAAGAAATATTTTCGATTTACGCTTGACGCTTTGCCATTTCAGGGGAATAATGCGCGCCACTTGGCTACATAGCTCAGTTGGTTAGAGCATAGCATTCATAATGCTGGGGTCCGGGGTTCAAGTCCCTGTGTAGCCACCAAGTACTAAAAACGGCTTACCGAAAGGTAGGCCGTTTTTTTATGCCTGCAATAATCTCCCCTCCGGTTCCCCACCCACAGAAGGTCTATCTTCAGCCCTTTCGATTGATCAGTGGGCTCGCAGCCGCTCATCCGTCAGACTTTCTTACAGTTTGCACTGCGCCTTTTTTCATATAAGCCACATATCAAATTCAAGATAATGCCTTCCTCCCAACCAGGCTTTTAGCCAGGTATTACGGGCCCCGCCCGCCATAAAACTCTAGATAATCAAGAGCGCTATATGAGAAAAAACGCCGCTATCCCTTGAGGGTTAGCGGCGTTTTTCCTACGCAACTGGCGTTGCGGCTGTACTTGGACGATTCATCTATTCCGCTGTAATCACCAGACACCCTTTCATCACACGCACTTTGACGTTCTCGTTCACCTCGAATCCTGCCTGCCGTAACCACAGGCCGCGCAGTCTGATCCAGGGTACGGGTTTGGCGGGGCTGTAGGGCTTTTCCTTGGTGTGGACCGGGTAAAAATCAGCGGCGATTTTCAACCGGCGTTCAGTGATGGGGGTTGATGACGTATGCTTGGTTTTAGCCATGATCAGCTCCTGTTTAGCTGCTTGTGGTTAGCGGAGCCAGGGTGTTGGCGCACCCTGGTTCCGCGTTCTTAGGGTTACTTCAAATTTCTCTTTCTTCGTTGCTTGTTTTGGTCGCTGCCTGTGCGATCAGCGCGTCAAGCATCTGCGCAATCACCTTCTGTTGGACCTTCGAAAGCTCATTGATGGACTGCAGCCTTCGATACCACGTCGAGGTCAAGCTGCGTCTGGGCGTCTCCGTGTACGAGGGAACCCCGAGCAGGTCTTCAACGGGAACGCGAAGCGCAAATGCCATCTTCACCAGTGTCGTGACCGGCATGCTGCGCGTGCCCTCCTCGTAACCCTGAAAGGTCTGCCGGGAAAGACCTAAAGCCCTTGCAAACCGCGTCTGTGATATCTCGTGCACCGTACGTAAATGTGCAATGCGACTGCCCAACGCAACCAGAAAATCACGATCCTCATTGGAAATGCTCATGACAGCGGCCGACTGAAAATAAAATCGAATGGCAACGGACTCATCCTCTTCATCTGATATCCATCCTGGAAAAACTACAGAAACCATCCTCAGGCAACGCCGCGTAGGCTGTCGACCTGAATAATCTGTAAGAGAAATCCGACATAATCGGCCATTCAAACGAAAAGACTACAGCCGCGACCGACAATGGTTTTGCCTGAATCAGGCGCAAAACCGCTGGACTGAGATAGCCCTGTAGGAAGCAGGCTTTGCTCACGTAAGAACTGTATTTTTCATCACTTCAAGCACTCGCCCCTCTCTCCCCGAATTGCCCTTCGACCGACAAGCTCCCCTGGCTCGATTCAGCGCCATGCAGGGAGTTGGCATGCGTCAATACAAATACCTTCTCGACGATGACTGGTTATTAAATCCGTATAGCGGTGGCAGGGCCTGGTTTACTTTGCTTCCACCGAAAGCACCGGAGCCGGTGTACATCGAGAAGGATGAGTGGCCTGCGCCCGAGCCACGCGAAGACAGGGTATTTGCCAAGTCCTGCACGCCGGACAACTGGTGTCGCACGGACGCTGGCACTGCCAAGGAGCCAGCCAGCAACTTCGGCAAGATCATGGTCGCCGGCGCTATGCTCATGCCATCCGCCAGCACCGCGATCGCGACGGCAATAGGCGCCGACCTGGCTTTGGGGCGTCTGGCCGGCGGCGGGATTTTGCAACAGCGCCTGAACTGGGCCATCCGTGGCGCCGGCGGGCCGGCCAGCGTGTTTGTGCTGGGAATGCTGCCGAGCAAAATGGCCGACGGCACGCTTCACACCGACGAAGAACTAAGAAAATAGCACCGCCTGAGCTACCGCTTTCGCGAGCAGGCTCGCTCCCACAAGGGCATCGTTTTCGGCCAATCGATTGGCGCGGCCGCTGAGCGGGAGGGCTGTAATCCTCACGCAGTTTGCACCCCACCCGCCCGCTCGATAAAGTCCCTCAAGACTTCTACCCTACGGACGGAGAGCCCGCGTGTTTCCAGCCCAGCCCTTGAAGCGCTTTCGCCTGCCAGCCCTGACACTGCTTGTCAGCGCTCTGACCCTCACCGCATGCAACGCCCCGCCCTCTTCTTCGTTGCCGCAGGCACCGGAGGCCGCTTCCGGTTACCGCACTGATCTGCAAACCCGACACGCCAATAAACACATGGCCGCTGCTGCCAATCCACTCGCGGCCGAAGCCGGGCGGGAGATGTTGCGTCAGGGTGGTTCGGCGATTGATGCGGCGATTGCGATGCAAGCGGTGTTGACGCTGGTTGAGCCGCAGTCTTCCGGGATCGGTGGTGGGGCGATGATTGTGTTGTGGGATGGCAAGCAGGTGCGCACCTATGACGGCCGCGAAACGGCGCCGGCCGGGGCCACCGAGAAGCTGTTCCTGAAGGCTGACGGTAAACCGATGGCTTTCACGCAAGCGCAGATCGGCGGGCGCTCGGTCGGTACGCCCGGCGTATTGCGGGCGCTGGAGCTGGCGCATCGACAACACGGTCGCTTGCCATGGGCGAAACTGTTTGAGCCGGCGATCAAACTGGCCGAGCAAGGCTTTGCGATTTCCCCGCGCCTGCATTCGCTGCTGACTGCCGATCCACTGATACGCCAGTCGCCAGACATGGCTGCGTATTTCCTGAATGAGGATGGCAGCGTCAAAGCTGTCGGCACACGCCTGCAAAACCCGAAGTTGGCCGCCGTGTTCAAACGCATCGCCAGCGAAGGTGCCGATGCGCTGTACAAAGGTCCGATCGCCGAAGAGATCGTCGCCAAGGTTCAACAGCACGCCAACCCCGGCAGCCTGTCGCTGACCGATTTGCAGCGTTATCAGGCCAAGGAGCGCGCGCCGCTGTGTACCGATTACAAGCGCTGGCAGGTCTGCGGCATGCCGCCACCGTCGTCGGGCGGGATCGCCGTAGCGCAGATTCTCGGCACGTTGCAGGCGCTGGAGACTCGCGACCCACGCCTGTCGCTGACGCCGCTCAAACCGGTGAACAGCAATAGGCCGGCCGGCATCGAACCGGCGCCGCAAGCGGTGCATCTGATCGCCGAGGCTGAACGTCTGGCCTATGCCGATCGCGCGCAATACGTGGCCGACACCGACTTCGTCCCGGTGCCGGTCAAAGGGTTGCTCGATCCTGCCTACCTGGCCAGCCGCGCCAGCCTGATCGGCGAGCGCAGCATGGGCAGCGCCAAACCGGGCACACCGCAGGGCGTACAGGTTGCCTACGCACCGGACCGCTCGCCGTTGCGCATCTCGACCTCGCAAGTGGTCGCGGTGGATGATCTCGGCGGCGCCGTGTCGATGACCACCACCATCGAAGCCGCGTTCGGCTCGCACCTGATGGTTCAAGGTTTTCTGCTGAACAACCAGATGACCGACTTCTCCTTCATCCCCGAAGAGAACGGGCAGAAAGTCGCGAACCGCGTCGAACCGGGCAAACGCCCACGTTCGTCGATGGCGCCGACGCTGATCTTTGATCGCAACACCGGTGAATTCGTCGCCACAGTCGGCTCGCCCGGCGGCTCGCAAATCATCGAATACGTGGCCAAAACCACCATCGGCCTGCTCGACTGGAACCTCGATGCACAAAGTGCGATCAACCTGCCCAACTTCGGCAGCCGCAATGGCCCCACCGAACTGGAACAGGGACAGTTCAGCCCGGCGCTGATTCAGGCGTTGAAAGACAAAGGGCACACGGTCAGTGAAATCGACATGACCAGCGGCACCCAGGCGATCGTGCGGGTGAAGGACGCGCAGGGCAAAGCGACATTGACGGGGGGTGCCGATCCTCGGCGTGAGGGAGAAGCGTTGGGGGACTGAAACACCGCATTGAAAAAGGCCTGCCGAGCAGCAGGCCTTCTCCCGGGAGTAAATCAGACCGCCAACGTCTTGCCATCCACCCCATCCCCAATCTTCAGGAAATGCCCGCCCGCAACGTGATGCAGCGTGCGCAATCCATCCTGCCCTTCGAAATGCCAGCGCCCATCGCTGAACACACGCTCATCGGCCTGGGCGGCGATGACTTCGGCGAGGAACAGGTCGTATTGCTCGTGATTGCGCGGCTCCGGCAGCAGGCGGCATTCGAGCCAGGCGACACAGCCCTCGAGCAGCGGCGCTTCAACCTGTTCGCCAGCGAAGGTGTGCAGGCCGTACGCCTGAAACTTGTCGTGACCTTGGTTGCGGGTGAGTTCCAGGCCGGAGGTGTTGCCGACGGTTTGCACGATATCGGCCTGATTGACGCAAGGCACGTTCAGCACAAAAGTGCCGGAGGCTTCGAGCAACTGGCGGGTCCAGGTGGATTTGTCGAGGACGACGGCGACTTTTGGTGGTTCGAAATCCAGCGGCATGGCCCAGGCGGCGGCCATGATGTTGCGCTGGCCGTCGTGAGCGGCGCTGACCAGCACGGTCGGCCCGTGATTGAGCAGGCGATAGGCTTTGTTCAGAGGCACCGGACGGCGGTGGGAGACGCTCATGAGGATCTGCTCCGGAGGAAAAGGAGCCGATTGTAGCGCTGTCACTGGAGAATCGCAGAACCTGTGGGAGCGAGCAGATGCGGCGCTGCCCCTCTGTGGTCGTTCCCACGCTCTGCGCGGGAATGCATCCTGTGACGCTCTGCGTCACGCCAGCGAAGGAACGCGGAGCGTCCCGGGCGGCATTCCCACGCAGAGCGTGGGAACGATCAGTGCGGTGTCAGTGAGAGAGCTGATTGGCAAACTGCCCCACCGCATCCACCACTTTCTGCGCACCGTCCTGAATCTCGACAATCACCGTGCCCGCCTCCGCCGCCAGCGCCAGGCCCTGTTCAGCCTGAAGCTTGCCGTCGGTCATCAGCGCCACGGCATTGCGGGCCATTTCCTGGTTCTGCCGTACCACGCCGACGATTTCGTCCGTCGCCTGGCTGGTGCGCGAGGCCAGTTGCCGAACCTCGTCCGCGACCACGGCAAAACCACGGCCCTGCTCGCCGGCCCGGGCGGCTTCGATCGCGGCGTTGAGCGCCAGCAGGTTGGTCTGTTCGGCAATGCCGCTGATGGTTTTGACGATCGTGCCGATCACCAGCGACTGCTCGTTGAGCGCTTCGATTCCCTCGCCGGCGGCTTGCATGTGCAGCGACAAATCACGCATCACGTTGACCGCTTCGGTGACGACCGTGGTGCCCCGTTGTGCGGTGCTGTCGGTTTGTTGCGAGGTGCTGTAAGCGATGCTGGCTGCGTCGGCAACCGCCTGCTCGCGGTTGACCTGATCGGTGATCACCGTGGCGAACTTCACCACTTTGTACAGTTTGTCGTTGGCATCAACCACCGGGTTGTAGGACGCTTCCAGCCACACCGTACGACCATGGCTGTCGATACGCTTGAAGCGGCCAGCGACAAACTCACCGCTGTTCAAGCGCCGCCAGAAGTTCTGGTACTCGGCGCTGTTGTACTCATCCGGGGCGCAGAATGTGCGGTGATGTTTGCCTTTGATCTGCGCCAGGCTGTAACCCATGCCGTTGAGGAAGCGATCATTGGCGCTGAGCACATTGCCGTTGAGATCGAACTCGATCACGGCGGTGGAGCGCACCAGCGCGCCGATCAGGTTCTCATGCTCGCGGGAGGCTTCGATGGTGCGGGTCAGGTCGCTGGCGTAGAAGGAGATGTGTCTGATCCGGCCATCGGACGAGCGCACCGGTTGCACGATGGAACGCAGCCACGCCTCGTCGCCATTGCCGCGCAACAGGCGCACGGCGCCGGCAAAATGCTCGCCACGGCTCATCGAGTTTTTGAAGCGCTGATGGAATTCGTCGGTTTTGACGTGGCCCGGCACGATGTCTTCAATTGCCCGGCCGACCAGGTCCTGGCTCTTGTAGAGCATTTCATCGAGAAAATTCTGGTTGACCGAACGAATCCGCCCGTCGGGCTCAAGGGTCAGCGCGAGCATTTCGCTTTCCAGGCTTTCCTTCACTTGTACAAGGCTGGAGAGTTCTTCGCGCAGAGCGGCCAGCTCTTGTTTCAAGCGTTTATTGAACATGGGAAAGCACCGATGGCAGGGTAGTTAGCGGATACAACCTAGCCATCGGCCTTGCGCAGCTTTTCTGAAGCCAGCGCCAGACCCGTCAGTCGAAAATAATCCGGCGCTTGCGGATCAGGCAGCGCCGGCCGCCTGACACGGTCCGGTACGTGGCATGCGCGCACCGAAATACGCCGCTGTCAGAACTCCCACCGCGCCCATCACTGCACAGAAGATCACGCAGACCCACGGGCTCCACGGCATCAGACCAATCAGCAGCAGCGGGGTGATACTTGCCCACGCCGCGTAGGCAATGTTGTAGGTGAAGGAAATGCCCGACACGCGAATCCGCGCCGGGAACAACCCGACCATCACCGAAGGCACCGCACCCACTACCCCACAAGCGAGACCGGCGACCGCATAGGCCATGCCGATCCAATGGCCGCCCATGATCAGACAGCCATACAACACGCCAATGCCCAGCGGCAGTAACAAGCTGTAGAGCATGACCGTGCGCCAGGCGCCGATGCGGTCGACCAGCAGCCCGGCGATCACGCAGCCGATATTGAGGAAGACGATGCCCAGGGCACTGAGGCCGAAGGTGTGACTGGCGGTCATGCCGAAGGTTTTCTGCATCATGGTCGGGGTGATGACCACGAACACCACCACTGCCGAGGTGAGTACGCAGGTGAGCAACATGGCCGGCAGCATGGCCAGACGATGTTCGCGCAATACCGTGCGCAACGGCAGTTCGACTCGCGCCTCGCGTTGCGCTTCCATGGCCATGAACACCGGGGTTTCGCTGAGCCAGCGGCGCAGATAAACGCCCACCACGCCGAACACGCCGCCGAGCAGAAACGGATAGCGCCAGGCGTAATCGAGAATTTCGGCAGGCGTGAAAACCTGCGCGAGGAAGGTCGCGGTGAGTGCGCCGATCAAGTAACCGAAGGTCAGGCCGGCCTGCAGGAATCCGAGGGCGTAGCCGCGATGGCCGACAGGCGCATGCTCGGCGACGAACACCCAGGCACTTGGCACTTCGCCGCCCACCGCCGCGCCTTGCAGGATGCGCAGCGCCAGCAACAGCAAGGGTGCGAAATAGCCGATCTGCGCGTAGGTCGGCATGATCCCGATCAGCAGACACGGCAGGGCCATCATCAGGATGCTCAGGCTGAAGACCTTTTTGCGGCCCAGACGGTCGGCGAAATGCGCCATCAGAATCCCGCCCAGCGGCCGCGCCAGATAACCGGTGACGAAGATGCCGAAACTCTGCAGCAAACGCAGCCACTCGGGCATTTCCGGGGGGAAGAACAGCTGACTCAGGGTCAGCGCGAAGAATACGAAGATAATGAAATCGTAGATTTCCAGCGCCCCGCCAAGCGCCGCAAGGCCGAGGGTCTTGTAGTCGGAGCGGCTGAACGGCGCCGGTCGGGCTGGAGAATTGGCAGTCATGACAAAGAACTCAGGCATCGGCAAAAACCAAGGCGCTCATGGTCTACGCAAAAGCGCGGATCGACAACCCGTCAGACCATAGTCTCGGTTTGCGAAAACCTGCTCAACAAAAGGGTGGCGCTTGATTTACTGTTAGCGCCTGTCTGCTGGGGCCACAGCTTACAAAGCACGATGAATCCCTGTGGGAGCGAGCTTGCTCGCGAAGAGGCCGGTACATTCAACATCACTGTTGACTGACCTGACGCCTTCGCGAGCGAGCTCGCTCCCACAAGGTACGGTGACAATGCTGAAATTGTGGCCAGAGACCAAAATAACCATAAAAATCCGAGGTACTTCCCGTGGCCGTTGATATCGAAGATAGCCGCTCCGCGCGCTTTGCCCTGCGCTGTTCCAGTTTTGCCGAACGCTGGTTTCCCGATTCCTGGGTATTCGCCGCGTTGGCCGTGATCATCGTTGCGCTGGCCACTTTGGCCATGGGCGCCAAACCTACCGCTGCGGCGATGGCCTTCGGCGACGGCTTCTGGAGCCTGATCCCGTTCACCATGCAGATGGCCTTCGTGGTGATCGGCGGCTACGTCGTCGCCAGCTCTCCGCCCGCAGTCAAACTGATCGACAAACTGGCACGCATCCCGAAAAACGGCCGCTCCGCCGTGGCTTGGGTAGCGTTGATCTCGATGATCGCCTCCCTGCTCAATTGGGGTCTGTCGCTGGTATTCGGCGGGCTGCTGGTACGCGCCCTCGCCCGCCGCACCGATCTGAAAATGGATTATCGCGCCGCAGGCGCTGCGGCGTATCTGGGCCTCGGCGCGGTGTGGGCGCTGGGCTTGTCATCGTCCGCAGCGCAGTTGCAGGCCAACCCAGGCAGCCTGCCGCCGTCGATCCTGTCGATCACTGGCGTAATCCCGTTCACCGAAACCATTTTTCTCTGGCAATCCGGGGTCATGCTGCTGGCGCTGATCGTGATCTCGATCATCATCGCCTACGCCACCGCGCCCGGACCGAACTCGGCACGCGACGCCAAGGCCTGCGGCATCGACCCGGCGTTCAACCTGCCGCCGCTGCAACCGCGCACGCGCCCCGGCGAATGGCTGGAACACAGCCCGTTGCTGATCATCGTGCTGGTGCTGCTGGCGGCGGGATGGCTGTTTCACGAGTTTTCGACCAAACCGGCGATTACCGCGATTTCTGGCCTGAACACCTATAACTTTCTGTTCATCATGCTCGGCGCGCTGCTGCACTGGCGCCCGCGCAGCTTCCTCGATGCGGTGGCCCGTGCGGTGCCGACCACCACTGGCGTGTTGATCCAGTTTCCGTTGTACGGCTCGATCGCCGCACTGATGACTACGGTCAAAGGCGCCGATGCGCAAACCCTCGCGCATCACATCTCGACCTTCTTCGTCAGCATCGCCTCCCACGACACCTATGCGCTGCTGATGGGCGTGTATTCGGCGATTCTCGGTTTCTTCATCCCGTCCGGCGGCGGCAAATGGATCATCGAAGCGCCCTACGTGATGCAAGTCGCCAATGACCTGCAATACCACCTCGGCTGGGCAGTGCAGATCTACAACGCCGCCGAAGCCTTGCCGAACCTGATCAACCCGTTCTATATGCTGCCGCTGCTGGGCGTGCTCGGGTTGAAGGCGCGGGATCTGATCGGCTTTTCGTTCGTGCAACTGCTGGTGCACACGCCACTGGTGCTGCTGCTGTTGTGGGCGCTGGGGACGACATTGGCGTATACGCCGCCGGTGATGCCGTAAGTAGATAAAAACGCACCTGCTCAAGGGCAGGTGCTCTTAAAACTTGGTTTGATCGCTGCTTTAGACGGGTCGCGCCTGATCAAGCACCTGCTGACGAAATTTCACTGGCAGGTCACCGGGCGTCAACACTTCGACTGCAACGCCCAGCAGGTCTTCAAGCTCAACCTGAAGTCCGCCCAGATCAAAAAGCGTCGTGCCGGGCAGCGGGTCAACCAACAGATCGAGATCGCTACCGTCCAGATCCGTCCCCAGCAATGCTGAACCAAATACACGCGGGTTGGCCACACGAAAGCGCCCGATCACTTCGCGGACGGCGGACCTTTGCATGTCGAGAGCAGTAGAAGGCTTCATGACTCACCCTTGGAAAATTCGATGTCGCTGCAGTCTAGCAGTGCGGACGCGCACCAGGCAGCGTGCTTGTTGGCACAGCCGTAACAATATGTGCGCTGCTTGGGTAATACCGCATTCAGGCAAGAATCCACACTCAACCGCTTTTCTGTCAAACACCTCTGATCCACTATGAAGCGCCCCCAAATCGAGGGGAACCCACGCTGAAAAGGATCTGAGCATGTTCAAACTCGCAGGCCTTACCCTCGTTGCACTGACACTAAGCGCCGCCGTCCACGCCGATGTCGACGTGAAACTGGGCAGCACCGAGCGCGTCACCCGCCTCTTCGCCTACCCCAACAATTGCAGCGTGATCTGCTTCCGCAACTGGACGCTGGAGCAGACCGTTGCTCACTATCTGAGTCAGAGCGTCCAGCGCGATGGTTACGCCGATGCCAAGGTGCTGGTGAAGACCGACAACGATCAGCTCTACGCCGAGATCACCGGTGTGCCGGACGGCTATGACAAGCCGCTGTCAGCGTTGCTCGACGCCGGCGATCTGGCTTATGCCGGCGCCAGCAAGCTCAATGCCGATGGCAAATGGGCCTACAGCTGGTATCTGTTCCTGCCGTTGGGCATGGCCCTGGAGAATCGCAAGAGCGTCGAGTTGCTGCACTTCCCGCCTGACTACTCGCTGACCCAGGCGCAGGACTATCTGCGCTCGAACACCACCGATCGCTGGGCGACGTTGCTGACCGATAACGGCATCCCCGCCGGGCAGACGCCGGCCTATCAGACCATCATCGACATCGCGCCGATCGCCGCGCCGTCCAATGCCGGCGGGGATCTGGAGGACGTCTACGACTACTTCAAGGATTACCAGACCACGCTGGTCAAGCAGTTTAGCCAGACCGCCAGCGGCACGACGCTGCCGATGGTTGCGTTCGGGGCGCCGGTGCGCAACTGGATCAAGGAACAATATGGGCCGACGGTGGGCGTATTGGGGCTGGCAAGCATCAGTCCGGCCGAAGGGGTGAATGTGCCAGTGCTCGGTTCCAACCATCCGAGCTATATCTGGTACGCCGCCGATCCGAAGAGCTATACCGGCGACGATGCCCAGGCCAAGGCTGACGCGGCGGGCCTGAAAGTCATGGGCCAGGATTTGAGCGCGGCTTGCTGGCAGGCCGGGATGGGCAGCAAGCCGGGCAGCGATGCGCAGGCCACGCTGAACAGTTGCACGCAAACATGGCAAGTGACGCAAAAGGTCAAAACCTGCGAGTTGTTCTACACCTCGATCCGCGACCTCAGCGCCGAACAAGCCGCCGCCAAGTGCGCCACGCCACCAGTCAAGACGCAACTGCAACAGCTGAAAGCGCCCTTGCCTGCGGCCGCCGTGCCCGCACCCGCTCTGTAGTCGCTGCCGGAGCCCCCCGTGTCAGTCAATGCTGACGCGGGCCAACGGTGATCGCGCCTGTCAGGTTTGACAGTAGACCGGTACCTTCAATTGCGCGACGCTTGGATCCAATCATGCCTCGCCTGGCGAGGCATGGGCACAACCCGGAGGCAACACTCAACAACAAGGATCGTTATGAACAATCAAGCCATGGGCCGGCACCTGCCGCGCGACACAGAAGGCATCTATCCGTTCGCCGGACTTCCGGTGCGGCTGGGCTTCCCATCCTGCCAGGACTTTCAGATTATCCACGACGAACGTGGCATGGCCACGGCGGTGGTCGCGCGCCGCGAGTTTCTGCGCATTAGCCGAATGTGCCGGGTTTCCGGGCAATTGCTGCCCTATCGCTGTCGACAGACCCGTCAGTTGCAAACCGGCATCCACGTTTACGATCCGCGCTTTTGCGGTGTGCTCGAGCACGCCTGCGATCCGAATGTATTTCTCGACATGAGCGAGTTGTGGCTGTGGGCCTTGAAAGATATCCATAGCGGCGAACATCTGAGCATCGATTACGCATCGACCGAAGACAAACTGCTACGCCAGTTCGCCTGCGATTGCGGCTCGTCGCGCTGCCGTGGCTGGATCACCGGTTACGACGAACCACCCACGCCTGAAGGCCAGCGCTTTTTACAGCGCTGGCGGCATCCAGGCCGTAACTGAACGCCGCGGTTACGGCGCGCCGACCGGACGTAAGCGGTATTGCGGCGGCAACTGTTCGAAACCGCTTATGGTGGTATTGAGACTTTTCCAGCGGCCGTCCTTGATCCCGTAGATGCAGCCGTGGATCGACAGCGGCTGTCCGCGATGCCAAGCGTTCTGGATGATGCTGGTGTGCGCGACGTTGGCCACTTGCTGGATCACGTTGAGTTCGCACATGCGATCGACCTGCTCTTCTTCGGTCGCCAGCTTGGCCAGTTCTTCGCGTTTCTCGTAGTACAGGTCGCGGATCGACCGCAGCCAGCCGTCGATCAGGCCGAACTGGCGATCCTGCATCGACGCGCGCACGCCGCCGCAGCCGTAGTGGCCGGTGACGAGGATGTGTTTGACCTTGAGCACATCCACCGCGTACTGGATCACCGAGAGGCAGTTGAGGTCGGTGTGCAGCACGACGTTGGCGACGTTGCGGTGTACGAACAGATCGCCCGGCAGCATGCCGACGATTTCGTTAGCCGGTACGCGTGCGTCGGAGCAGCCGATCCATAGATATTCCGGGGTCTGCTGGCGCGCCAGTTTGGCGAAGAAATCCGGGTCTTCCTTGGTGATCGCGTCAGCCCAACGCTCGTTGTTATCAATCAGGTCTTGTAGATCGTGCATGGATAAGGCCTCAAGAAAGATGCGCAGGTTTGATAGACGACCGCCCGTCGAAGTCACGCCGCCAGCGCAAAGTGTTTTCGTTGGAATTCTCGCGCGCCCGGTGAGTCCACTCAGTAAGGCCCACACTATGAGGAATTGCCATGACTGATTCACGACGCCCTTATGATGCGGTGCAACCGGAACCCATCGATGATAACGAAGACCGCATGGGCTCGGTGCACGAGCTGGATTTCGACGACGAAGAGCCCAGCGCGAAAATCGGAGATGAACTGCCCGAGCGTGAACGCGAACAACTGATGCCGGCTGAGCGAGTGCGTGAGGCGGGTATGACCGGGGCCTCGGTGGATGATCATCAGCCGACTGACGATGACCTGAGCCCGGAAACCCTGATTCGCGAGGATGGTGCGCGCGATGCCGAGGAAGTCGGTGAGGGTAATCAGGCGGATTGGGATCTGAGCGTGGTCGATGAAAATGACATCGGCGGCGGTGACGGGCTGGATGAAGCGGAACTGGCGGATCTGGATCCGCTGGATGGCAAGCGCTGATCCGCTGACTTGAAATTTGCCCCCTGTAGGAGCTGCCGAGGGCTGCGATCTTTTGATTTTGCTTTGGATCTTACAAAAACAGGATCAAAAGATCGCAGCCTTCGGCAGCTCCTACATGGCTTCAGTCAACCAGGGTACAGGCCATCACCACCGCATCCTCACGCCCACCCACCGCCGGATAATAATCACGACGCCGGCCAATCTCGTTGAAGCCATAACGCTCATACAACCTGAACGCAGCCGTGTTGCTGTCGCGCACTTCGAGAAAGCATTCCCGAGCCTCGGCCGCATACGCCCGCGACATCAAATGCTCAAGCAACGTCAGGCCCAACCCGCGCCCCTGATTTTCCGGCTTGACGGTGATATTAAGCAGGTGCGCCTCATCAAGAATGATCTGCACCACACCGTGGCCCACCTGCTGCTGCCCTTCGAACATCAGCCAGATCTGGTATTTGCCCAGGCCATCGAGAAAAATCCCTCGGGTCCACGGATGGCTGTACGCGGCGTATTCGATCTTCAGCACAGCGTCCAGGTCCGCCTCGGTCATCGGGCGAAAGGTTACAGCCTCACTCATCGGATTGTTTCCAGCGCGCCATCAGCCGACGCATGGCTTGCCACACAGCGGCCTTGCGCTGTGGCTCTTCCATTAACAGTTCCAGCCCGGGAATTGCCCAGGCCAGGCCCAGACCTTCGATCTGCAATTCACTATTGAACGCTTCGGCGTCCGCTTCCCCGGCAAACTTCAGCGCCGGCAGGCCGATCAGCCATAAACAGGCGCAGGGTGCTGCTTCCATCTGCACCGAGAGGAAGCCTTGCACGAAGTCGCGCGCCGCTTCCGGGCCTTGATCCAGCGTGCCGCGATTGAGCCACGGCCAGCGCACCGGTTCGCCGACGATCTGCGGCGCATCCGGCAAACCGGCGGCGCGCAGCATGTCCTTGAGCAGCAGGTAGGCCGGATCGCGACTTTGAAACGCTTCGCCTGTGGGTAACTCGACCAGCAGCAGGCAGCGCCCGGCGCGCAGCAGTTGCAGGGCGAACCGCGGCGGCGGGACTGGTGCAGGCTTGACCACCACCGGCGTGTCGTCGACTTCCTCCACCGGTTTGGCGCCGTTGCGGGTACTGGCCAGCGACGGACGCGGCACCTCGATTTTCGGTCGCTCGGCCTGACGCACGGCAGGCTGCGCCGGTGCTTCGGCCAGAGGCGCCGGAGCAACTGGCACCTCAAGCTCAGGCTCGGGCATCTCCAGCAGCTCGGGCCGCGACGGTGCGGCGAAAGGCAGTTCGGTGCGCGGCAGCCAGTTGACCACCTGCATGGCGTTCAAATAGGCGCGGCGGCGGGACTCGATAAGCAAAGGTCGGCCACTTGTGGATAACGGAAAGTGCGCTGATTCTACCGCCCTTCGCGCAAGATCGCTTGCTGTTGATCGATACCCCACGCTGCGCTGCGCCGCTGCCCTTTGGGCAAAGAATGCGACAGCCCGTCCCGAGAGTGAATCGCCGCGCCTGTGATGCAGTACAATCGCCGCTTTTAATCGCCAACCAGCCGGCCATTCCGATGATCGAACCCAAGCGCGTCTTGCGCGCCCTCGCTGAACACTGGGCACTTCTGGAGCCACTGTGCGAGCACTTCGACCAAGGCACCCTGAGCCTCAACGAACTGCGCACGCAACTGGCCGCCCAACAATTCGACAGCACGCCGCAGGACATCACCAGCCTGCTCGACGTGTGGATTCGCCTCGATATTCTGGTTCCGGTGGCGAAAAGCCCGAACCGTTTCGAGCTCAACGCGCAGATCCACGACTTCCTCGCCTACCTGCGCCGCGAACACCGCCTCGGTCTGTGCCTGGAAATCGAAGCCTATTTGCGTCACCTGGAGCGTCTGGCCGGTTATATCCAGGACGCTTTCGACGTTCGTGACGGCAACGATCTGGCGCGCCAGCTGCGCTTGCTCGACATGCGCGTGCGCGACGTACTGAAGAAACTCGACAACGATGAACAGGCCCTGGTGGCAGTCGCCGAACGGGCGAAGACCAGCGACCGGCAGATTCCGCTGCGTCAGCGTTACGCCGAAGTACTGGCGACGTGGGACGAATACGTCGAGCCGATGATCGATCTGGTCAACGCCGACGGCGCCTTCGAACAAGGCGTGCGCAAGGTCGAAACGGTGCTACTGAAGATGCTCAGCGAACAGCAGCGCCTCGGCCATCTGGTCGATGACGACATGCTCTTGCGCACCCACGCGCGCATCCTCGAAATGCAGACCAGCGCGCAATTGACCCTGCGCCATGCCCGCGAACTGCTGCTGCCATTGCGTGAAGAAGCGCGTCGGCATAACGCCGTGACCCGTGGCGCCGCACTGGCGCTGGCGGCGATCCGGCGTAAAGGCATCGACGCCGTGCCGCAAGCGGCGATGCCGCTGTTCACCCGCCCACAGAGCACTTTCCTGGGCAGCGCCAGTCAGGTCGAAGCCTACGTTTATGCGCTGGCGCGTTTCGAGCCGAAACCGGCGCGCTTCCCCAAGGCGCACAAAACCCAGAAGGCGGGCGACGCTCCACGTGCACCGCGCACCGTGCGCGAGATGGTCGATCGTTGCGAAGAATCGCTGCCGATGCCGGATCTGATGACCTGGCTGCTGGAGCAGGAACCGGACGGCGCCACCGACGAGTTGCTTTACTGGTTCTCGCGCCTGTCGCGGGAAAAACGCTTCAAGCGCGAGCGTCTGGAACGCCGCGAATACCACACTCACGAGCACCAGGTCAGCCTGCGCTCCTTCGCCCTGCTCTCGGCCAGCGACACCGCCGCCGAGGATTCTGCGAGCATCCCAAATGCATCTTGATCTTTCCGAACTGTCGCAACTGGCGCCGATCTTCCGCGAGTTGTTCAAGGGTTACCACGTCAGCCGTCGTGATCCCGAGCTGTACGCACAACTGTCGAATTTCCAGGACCAGTACCGCACGCTGTTCAAGGCGTTGGGCTTTGAACTGGTCTGCGACACCCGTGGTTTCTACTACTTCGTGCCGGACATGGCCGCCGCAGCGGTGAACAAGACCGCCCAGCGTCTGGCGCTGTTCACCTTCATCCTCGTCGAGCACCTGGCCGATCAGGGCCGCGACCCGATCGCCGTGCTCGACGGCGGCAGCCTCGGCCGGGAAGAATTGCCGTCGCTGCTGGACAAGTATCGCGACCTGTTCATTCAGGCCGAAGTGCAGACCGTCGAAGAACTCGAAGAAAAAATCATGCGCCGCATGACCCAGCTTGGTTTTGCCGGCGAAGAAAACGGTGTCTACCGCTTCCTGCCGCCGATGCACCGTTTCCTCGACGTGTGCCTGTCGGTACAGCAGGACCGCGACCTCGCTGCCAGCGTCCACAGCGTTCTGCCGCTGCCGGCGCCGGTGCTGATCGACGAAGAAGCCGAAGCGAAATTCCTCGAAACCGACGATCCGCTCGATCTTTCCGAATTTGAAGAAGAAAGCGAAGAAGACGCACTGGCCCGCGCCATTGCCGAAGAACAGGAGTCCGATGCATGAGCCAGGAACGCTACGGCATCCGCCGCTTTGCCCTTTTGAACACCGCCGGTTACAGCCTCGGTCTGTTCCCGCTGGAAGAACCGTTGTCGGTTTACGGCGCGAACAACCTCGGTAAATCAGCGTCGATCAACGCCTTGCAGTTTCCGATTCTGGCGCGCATGTCGGACATGAGTTTCGGCAAGTACAGCCTGGAACAATCGCGGCGCTTCTACTTCGCCTCCGACACCAGTTACATCCTCGTCGAAGTCAACCTGCCCCACGGCCCCCACGTGATCGGCGTGGTCGGTCGCGGCCCGGGCGGTGGTTTCGGTCACCAGTTCTTCGCCTACGCCGGCAAGCTGGATCTGGCCCACTACCAGAAAAACGACACCTGCCTGCGCCAGAAAGAACTGTTCAGCAATCTCGAAAAAGAAGGCCTGAAGGCTTACGAACTCAAGCCGGATGAGCTGCGCCGCTTGCTGGTTGGCGGCCACACGTCAATCCCGCTCGACCTGACCCTTATCCCGCTGCGCTCCACCAGCGAGCAGAGCCTGAAGACATTCCGCGCGTTGTTCATCAACCTGCTGCACATGCGCGAAATCACCGCGGCCAAGCTCAAGCAACTGTTCCTCGATGCTTTCGAGCACAGCCTGCGTTCAGGCAGCGTCGATTACATCGCCGCGTGCGAAGAAGCTTTCCGCGATGTGCGGCGCATGGAGCAGGACTACAACTCGCTGGTCGCCGCCGGCCCGTTGGTTGAAGCGCTGGCCAACGGCGTGAAACAGCGCGACGTGCTGCGCGGCAAACTGCATCGCCTGTCGCCGCTGCTCGATTCCTTGCTCGGCACCTGGTCGGACTACGCCACGGCGCGCAAGGAAGAGCTGACCATCCAGGCCGAGCACTACCGTCGCGAGCAGGACGATTTGCAAAATGATCAGCGCGGCGGCACTCAGGAACTGATGCGTCTGGAGCGGGAAATTTCCGGTATACAGCGCTGGCTCGGTGAGCTGTCGGTGCTGAAGAACCGCTTCGCCCTGGTCGATGACGTCAAAGTGCTCGAGCAACAATTGCTCGCCGCCAAGGATGCTCACGATGAACTGGCCGGTGCCCTGGCGCAGTCGCGTCAGTTCAGTGCCGAAGATCTCGAAGAGCGTCTGCGCGATCTGGAAAAACGCCTGAAGTCGGTGAAGCAGCAACTCGATCACGCTGATAACAACAGCTACGCCCGCCTGCGCGAAGAGTTCTCGCAACAGGACGTCGAACGCCTGATGCGCCTGTTCAACAGCGCGCTGTTCAGCCTGCCGCTGGGCGAACACGGCATCACCCTCGACGAGAACGGTAAGTGGGTCAAATCCGTGGAGCTGATTCTTGACGGCTTCAAGGGCGAGCGCTTCGAAGTGCCGGGCCTGTCGATCGACATCTCGCACATTGAGCCGCCTGCCTTGCAGGCTCTGGCTGACCGCGCCGCGTTGCGCGATCAGAAGGAGCGTCTGGAAAAAGAGCTCAAGCAACTGAAAACCCAGCAAGCCGTGGCCGCCGACCGCGCCGCGAGCAAGACCCAGACCGAGGCGCTCTATCAGCAGGTGCTGGACGCGCAGAAGGCGCTGGAAGATTTCCGTCGCACCCAGACCCTGAGCGCCGAAGAAAGCGACAAGCTCGAGCAACTGGCGCAGATGGAAGCCGCGCAGGACGAACTCAAGCGCTCCAGCGATGCCTTCACCGAGCGCGTCCAGCAACTGTCGGCCAAGCTGCAACTGGTCGGCCGGCAGATCGCCGATATGGAAGCCAAGCAGCGCACCCTCGACGACGCGCTGCGCCGTCGTCAGTTGCTGCCAGCGGACCTGCCGTTCGGAACGCCGTTCATGGATCCGGTCGATGATTCGATGGACAACCTGCTGCCGCTGCTCAACGACTATCAGGACAGCTGGCAGGGTCTGCTGCGCGCCGATGGGCAGATCGAGGCGCTGTACGCGCAGGTGCGTTTGAAAGGTGTGGCCAAGTTCGACAGCGAAGACGACATGGAGCGGCGTCTGTCGCTGCTGATCAACGCTTACGCACACCGCACCGATGAAGCGCTGACCTTGGGCAAGGCGCGGCGCGCGGCGGTCACCGACATCGCCCGCACTCTGCGCAACATCCGCAGCGACTACGACAGCCTCGAGCACCAACTGGCGCTGTTCAACCGCGAGATCAACAAGCGTCAGGTTTCCAACCTGCAGAGCTTCCGCATCGTCCTCGCGCCGAACAAGGAAGCGCTCAAGCACATCGACCAGATCATCCACAGCGCCGGCCAGTATGAGGAAGGCGAAACCCTGTCGGTGTTTGACCTCAGCCAGAGCGCCGAGCAGGACAACAAGAACGAAGAGGCCAAGGAATACCTCGCGCGGCTGGTGGCAGCGAACCACAACCAGCTCGGCCTCAAGGACTTGTTCGAACTGGCTTTCGAGATCACCAAGGTCAACGGCCAACCGGTGATCCACACCGACATCGACGGCGCGGCCTCCAACGGTACGACCATGACCATCAAGGCGCTGACCAACATGTACTTGTTGCTGCACTTGATGGATCGCGATCTGGCCGGCCGCGTGCGTCTGCCGTACTACCTCGACGAGGCGGCGGACATCGACGAGAAGAACCAGGCGGCGCTGCTGGAAACCAGTCTGCAACTGGGCTTCGTGCCGATTCTCGCAAGTGTGAAGCCGCAGGTCTGCGCCAGTGTCGCGATTGACCTGGAAGGCGGCAGCGGCCCGGCCGGGATCTACATCGATGAAGCGGACTGGAAGTACATCCGCCGCCATGATGTGGTCAAGGCCACGCTGAATGTGCAGGCGGATGAGCCGGAGCTGGATGCGGTTTGATCGGCTTTAGCTGAAGGCAAAAAGGGCCGCGATCTGCTGGGATCGCGGCCCTTTTTTATCGCCTGGGATTTGGGTTGAATCAGAGGGCCTCTTCGCGAGCAAGCTCGCTCCCACATAGAAACGCATACAAAATGTGGGAGCGAGCTTGCTCGCGCAGGCGTCTTGATAGACGCCCCATA
>NZ_JASCPT010000280.1:0-524 GCF_029959775.1 Pseudomonas sp. PS01270
GTGAAGTCGTAACAAGGTAGCCGTAGGGGAACCTGCGGCTGGATCACCTCCTTAATCGACGACATCAGCTGCTGCATGAGCTCCCACACGAATTGCTTGATTCATTGAAGAAGACGATAGAAGCAGCCCGAAATTGGGTCTGTAGCTCAGTTGGTTAGAGCGCACCCCTGATAAGGGTGAGGTCGGCAGTTCGAATCTGCCCAGACCCACCAATTTTGTGTGGGAAACGCCTGTAGAAATACGGGGCCATAGCTCAGCTGGGAGAGCGCCTGCCTTGCACGCAGGAGGTCAGCGGTTCGATCCCGCTTGGCTCCACCACTACTGCTTCTGAAGTTTGAAAGCTTAGAAATGAGCATTCCACCGAGACGGTGATGAATGTTGATTTCTAGTCTTTGACTAGATCGTTCTTTAAAAATTTGGGTATGTGATAGAAAGATAGACTGAACGTTACTTTCACTGGTAACGGATCAGGCTAAGGTAAAATTTGTGAGTTCTCTTAGTTGAGAAATTCGAATTTTCGGCGA
>NZ_JASCPT010000281.1:0-516 GCF_029959775.1 Pseudomonas sp. PS01270
TAGATCGTTCTTTAAAAATTTGGGTATGTGATAGAAAGATAGACTGAACGTTACTTTCACTGGTAACGGATCAGGCTAAGGTAAAATTTGTGAGTTCTCTTAGTTGAGAAATTCGAATTTTCGGCGAATGTCGTCTTCACAGTATAACCAGATTGCTTGGGGTTATATGGTCAAGTGAAGAAGCGCATACGGTGGATGCCTTGGCAGTCAGAGGCGATGAAAGACGTGGTAGCCTGCGAAAAGCTTCGGGGAGTCGGCAAACAGACTTTGATCCGGAGATGTCTGAATGGGGGAACCCAGCCATCATAAGATGGTTATCTTGTACTGAATACATAGGTGCAAGAGGCGAACCAGGGGAACTGAAACATCTAAGTACCCTGAGGAAAAGAAATCAACCGAGATTCCCTTAGTAGTGGCGAGCGAACGGGGACTAGCCCTTAAGTGGCTTTGAGATTAGCGGAACGCTCTGGAAAGTGCGGCCATAGTGGGTGATAGCCCTGTACGCGAAAATCTCTT
>NZ_JASCPT010000282.1:0-487 GCF_029959775.1 Pseudomonas sp. PS01270
TCGTAACGGGTGATGCGCCCGAGTTCATCGCGTTCGGCGGTGATCTGGCCGTAGGCGCCGTGGCTGTAGGCGCGCGTGCTGCCCGTAGGAGAAGTCGTCAGGATCAGTCGGCCGGCCGCGTCCCACTGCTGACGACTGACAACACCAAATTCGTCTTGGGTGGTAATCCGCCGGCCCAGCGCATCGTAGGAAAAACGCCGCACGCCGCCATCGGGCAGGGTTTCTTCGATGAGCTGGCCGAGCTCGTTCCACACCCAGCGGTGGCGGCTGCTGTCGGGATAACGCAGCGACAGCAATTGGCCGCGCAGGTTGTAGTAGTAATGCGTGACCTGGCCGTCGGGATCGACCGCTTCGGTAACGGCGCCTTCGGCGTTGCGCCGATAGATCCACACCGCGTCGCCTCGGCAACGCTTGTAGAGAAAACCGTTGCGGTACTCGTAGGACGTTGGTGCATCGTCCGGCGGAATCAGCGCGATCAGCCCTCCGA
>NZ_JASCPT010000283.1:0-477 GCF_029959775.1 Pseudomonas sp. PS01270
CACCACCGTCAATTCATGCTCGTCACTGTACAGCGACGGTCGACCGTCCAGTGTCTGCTGTGCGTCGAAGGTGTAGAGCCTGAATTCCAGAAGGGTCAGGTCAATCGACCAGTCGCCGTCCTGGCTCAATACTTTCGGCTCTCCCAACGGACGGCCAAACCGTTTGTCACGCAGTTGCAAGGTAGCACCCACCATTCCCATCGTGCCCTCGACCGTTACGACACGGCCGACTTCCGAGCCGTCCGGCGGCTGAGTAATCACTGGCGTGACCATCGGCCTCCTGACAATAAAGGTTCTGGACGCCGGCTCCGAAGTTTGCTGCGCGGCGAGCTGGGTTACCGTGACGGTATGGGAAATATCCGGGGCAAAATCCTTGTCGCGCCTGAACTGCCACATGTCACCAATGACGACACCCTGGTGCACAATGCCGGGTTCGTCGCTGTACTCAATGTTCACGGTTGCACCCGGCCAGCACGT
>NZ_JASCPT010000284.1:0-447 GCF_029959775.1 Pseudomonas sp. PS01270
GAGCCAGGACGGCGACTGGTCGATTGACCTGACCCTTCTGGAATTCAGGCTCTACACCTTCGACGCACAGCAGACACTGGACGGTCGACCGTCGCTGTACAGTGACGAGCATGAATTGACGGTGGTGTTGCTGCCGCCAGAATTTCTCCAGCCGATACAAAACGGCAAGTTGCCACGAACCGCGTTACTCAAGGGCACGGGCATGAGAGGCGGGGCTGTCGAAGTCTGTCTCCAAGGGCTCACCGAACCTCTGCTCAGTAATGTCGTTGTCGACTGGCAGGGCATTTGGCAAGCCGAAGTGACGTTGCCGGTGGGCAGCCAAACAATCTGGGCTCGGCAAAGGTTCATGGATGAAAGCGGCACACTGCAGGAGTCGAAAGACAGCGAGCCGCTGCACTTTGACGTCGTGCCGGCCGCCCCCTTCATTGAAACCCCGGTCGAGGGCAA
>NZ_JASCPT010000285.1:0-447 GCF_029959775.1 Pseudomonas sp. PS01270
TTGCCCTCGACCGGGGTTTCAATGAAGGGGGCGGCCGGCACGACGTCAAAGTGCAGCGGCTCGCTGTCTTTCGACTCCTGCAGTGTGCCGCTTTCATCCATGAACCTTTGCCGAGCCCAGATTGTTTTGCTGCCCACCGGCAACGTCACTTCGGCTTGCCAAATGCCCTGCCAGTCGACATCGACATTACTGAGCAGAGGTTCGGTGAGCCCTAGCAGACAGACTTCGACAACCCCGCCCCTCATGCCGGTACCCTTGAGCAATGCAGTTCGTGGCAACTTGCCGTTTGGTATCGGCTGGAGAAATTCTGGCGGCAGCAGCACCACCGTCAATTCATGCTCGTCACTGTACAGCGACGGTCGACCGTCCAGTGTCTGCTGTGCGTCGAAGGTGTAGAGCCTGAATTCCAGAAGGGTCAGGTCAATCGACCAGTCGCCGTCCTGGCTC
>NZ_JASCPT010000286.1:0-441 GCF_029959775.1 Pseudomonas sp. PS01270
GTTGTGCACGCTCATGATCGTCGAGTACGCACCGTCGCCGGCGGCGATTTCTTCCAGGGCCATGGCGTAGGCCAGGTAGCCGGTGTCACAGCCGCCCCACTGCTCCGGCACGAGCATGCCGAAGAAGCCCAGCTCAGCCATCTCGGCGATGGCTTCCTTGGGGAAACGGTGTTCGCGATCCCACTCGGCGGCGAACGGCTTGAGCCGCTCCTCGGCAAACTGCCGGGCCATGTCGCGGATCTGGGTTTGGTCTTCGTTGGGGATCATGGTGATTCCTTCAAATCTGAGTACGACATAGAACCCTGTGGGAGCGAGCCTGCTCGCGAAAGCGGTGTATCAGTCACGCATGTGCCGGCTGAAACGACGTCTTCGCGAGCAGGCTCGCTCCCACAGTTGATCGGCGCCGCCTTCAGTAAACGCATTCCACAGCCATGGCCGTGG
>NZ_JASCPT010000287.1:0-437 GCF_029959775.1 Pseudomonas sp. PS01270
CAATGTCACGACGACAGGAGAACCGGTAACTGGTGCACCGACGGTGGCGGTGTAGGTGACAGTGCCGCCTTCGGCGACCGATGTATCGGCGGTCAGTTTGACGGTCGAGGTATCGATGGTATCGGTGACAGTCGTTACGGCCGGAGCTGTGCTCGGTACCAGGTTCTCGAAATTGCCGCCGGTAGCGCTGGTGATCGTCGCCTGCACGGAGCCGGCGTCTTTGTAGACGTCGTCAGCTGGCGCTGGAACGTTCACGGTGCCGGTGGTCTTGCCGGCGTCGATGGTGATCACGGCGCCATTCGACAGGGTCACGGTCACTGGCGAGCCAGCGGCGTTGGTCAATGTCGCGGTGTAGGTGATCTGGCCACCTTCAGCCACCGAGTTACTGGCGCTGAGCGACAGATTGGTAGTGTCGGCAACGTCGGTGACAGAAGTCG
>NZ_JASCPT010000288.1:0-328 GCF_029959775.1 Pseudomonas sp. PS01270
TGAGTTCCCTGAAGGGCCGTCGAAGACTACGACGTTGATAGGTTGGGTGTGTAAGCGCTGTGAGGCGTTGAGCTAACCAATACTAATTGCCCGTGAGGCTTGACCATATAACACCCAAGCAATTTGCTGACCTGAAAAGGCACCAGATTGCGGTGTGTGAAGACGAAACGAACCGAAAGTTCGAAACGCACAAACACCGAAAGCTGTCACATACCCAATTTGCTGAAGCGAGGCCATCCGGTCACGAGTCAGTACCCGAATTTCTTGACGACCATAGAGCGTTGGAACCACCTGATCCCATCCCGAACTCAGCAGTGAAACGATGCAT
>NZ_JASCPT010000289.1:0-319 GCF_029959775.1 Pseudomonas sp. PS01270
TGAGTTCCCTGAAGGGCCGTCGAAGACTACGACGTTGATAGGTTGGGTGTGTAAGCGCTGTGAGGCGTTGAGCTAACCAATACTAATTGCCCGTGAGGCTTGACCATATAACACCCAAGCAATTTGCGTCGAAAGGCCAGATTGCGGTGTGTGAAGACGAAACGAACCGAAAGTTCGAAGTTCACAAACACTAGCTGTCACATACCCAATTTGCTGAAGCGAGGCCATCCGGTCACGAGTCAGTACCCGAATTTCTTGACGACCATAGAGCGTTGGAACCACCTGATCCCATCCCGAACTCAGCAGTGAAACGATGCAT
>NZ_JASCPT010000028.1:0-50961 GCF_029959775.1 Pseudomonas sp. PS01270
CAATTGCACCAGGCTGTTGCGTACGGTTTCGCTGAGATCAATGCGTTGCAGTGGCGGCGGGTTGGGTTTGGGTTCAAGGCGCGCCATGGTCAGCAGCTGGTTGACCAGTCGGCTGGTGCGGTCGACTCCGGAGATCAGAAATTCCAGCGACTCACGACGCTCCTCTTCGGTACCGGCCTCCTGCAGATTTTGGGCATGCACCCGCAGCACCGCCAGCGGCGTGCGCATTTCGTGCGCGGCATCGGCGATAAAGCGACGCTCGCGGCCGAGCACTTCCTGAATCTGCGCGAGCATGCGATTGAGCGCTGCCTGCATGGGCTCCAGCTCACTGGGCAGGGGCGTCAGTTGCAGCGGCTCAAGTGAACCACTGTGACGGGCGCGCAGAGTCGCCGCCATGTCTGCCAGGGGCTTGAGCCCCCAGCCTATGGCCAGCCAGATCATCGCGGCGAGGATCAGGCTGCCGAGCATGTTCGGCCACAGCGTGTGGCGTACGATGCGGTCGACCAGGTCGGTGCGCACATCGTCGCGCTCGCCGACCCAGATGCGCAGGCCATTCTGCTTGTCTTCCAGCATGAACGCTCGCCATTGCCGACCTTTCAGATCGACCACGTCGCTGAACCCCGTTCTCGTCGGCGGCGCAGTGAAGGAGGGCGCACTGGCGGTATGTACCAGCACCTCGCCTTGCGGGTTCCACACCTGAAAGGCGATTTTGCTTTCGTAAGGATGTCCGTCAACCCGTGGCTTGGCTTCCCCGAGAGCCTGATTGAAGGCCTGATACAACTGCGCGTGCTCGGTACTCGCCATCGGCATACGCATCACGCCCTGCAGCAGGCGTGCGTTCTGCGCCAATTGCGCGTCGTAGACCTCGGCGATTTCGTGGTTGCTGTCATGCACGTTGAAGAGGCTGAGTACCGCCAGACCGGCCAGTAACAGGCCGATGATCAGGGTCAGCGTGCGCCGGCGGATCGAGGTCATCGACGCTCCTCCACCAGATAACCCACGCCGCGGATGGTGCGGATCAGGTCGGTGGAGAACTTCTTGCGCAGGTGATGAATGTGCACTTCGAGGGTGTTGCTTTCCGCTTCTTCATTCCAGCCGTAAAGCAACTGGATCAATTGATCGCGCGTCATCACCCGCCCCGGCGGCGACAGCAGTTCGTGCAGCAACTGATATTCCTTGGGGGTGAGCGCGACCGGTTGGCCTTGATAGCTGACCTGCTGGGTGCCGGGGTTGAGGCTGATACCGGCGTGCTCGATCAGCGCCTGGGCGCGCCCGGCACTGCGACGCAATAAGGCGCGCAGACGGGCTTTGAGTTCGGCGAGGTCGAACGGCTTGACCAGGTAATCGTCAGCACCAGCGTCGAGTCCGGCAATGCGGTCTTCGGTGGCATCGCGCGCGGTGAGAATCAACACCGGCAGGTTCGATCCGCTGTCACGCAGACGACGCAACACTTCGAGGCCATCCATGCGCGGCAGGCCGAGGTCCAGCACGGCGACATCAAACGTTTCGCTGAGCAGGGCATGCAAGGCGCTGCTGCCGTCCTTGAGCCAGTCGACCGTGTAACCCTCGCGACCCAACGCCTGATAAATGCCTTCACCCAGCGCCACGTCATCCTCGATCAGTAATAAACGCACGCGCACTCCTTTCAGTCGAGTTTCTTGTTGACGTCCACCAGCAAGGCGTCGATCTCTTTACGACGCCCGGCATCGGCACTTTCGCGGCCCGCACGGGGTGCGGCTTGTCTGGCCTTGATCAGCGCTGCCTTGGCTTCAGCGTAGCGCTTCTGACGGTAGAGATGGTCGCCCCAGAAGTACAGACTGTCGATGCCATCGGGGTTGAGCTGCAGGGCTTGTTTGAGCAATTGCTCGGCCTTGTCGCTGTCGCCGAAGCCGATCGGCCAGCCCGGTACCCGATCGTACAATGCAGCGAGGCTGGTGTATGCCGAGCCTTGCAGGGCTTTAGGGTCAAGCGTCAGGGATTTTTCCAGGTCCGCTTTGGCGTCCTTGGCTTTGCCCAGGGCACCGAGCCCGCCCTCGGCACCGGCCCAACTGCTGGTAACGATGCCTTTCCAGATCCAGGCTTCGGCCACATTCGGGCGTTGCGTGGTGAACGCGTTGGCTTCGTTGGCCAATTGCTCGAACGCCGCGGCGCGCTGCTTTTCCGCGACCTCGTATTGAATGTGCGCCCAGTTCTGCTGGATGCCGGTGAGACGTTGCTGATCAGCCGGCTCAAGCGCCCAGACGCTTTGACTAAGGGCAGCAAACAGCAGGCAAGTGGAAAGTTTTTTCATGGCTTTGAAGCCTCGTTGTCAGGTTTTTCACTGAGACGGCGGATCAGTGGCAATTGCTTGCGCAGACCGCGATCCACCAGATGCGGCAGTAAGCTGTTCAAACGGACGAAAAATCGCTCAGGCCAGCCTAGGTACAGATCACGACGATCGCCGGCAATCGCATGCATCACTGCCGACGCCACGGTCTGCGGATCGTCAACGCTGGCCTTGAGGGCATCGTTCAAGGCTTGCGCAGCGGCGCTGTTCATCGAGGTGCGGGTGGCCCGGGGCGCGACATACAACACGCTGACCCGCGTGTCGGCCAGCTCGCGGCGCAACGCCTCGGAGAATCCGCGCAGGGCAAATTTGGTTGCGCAATAACTGGCGTAACCGGGGTAGCCGATCGAGCCATAGGTCGAGCCGACGTTGACCACCATCGCGCTGTCAGCCTGCTTGAGCTGCGGCAAGAGCATTTTGGTCAGGCAGATTGGCGTGCTGATGTTCACCGCCAGCATCGCGTTGATGGCACTGTCATCGAGCTGTTCGAGCATGGCGAAGTGGTTGACCCCGGCGGCGTTGATCAGCAGGTTGATGCCGCCGATGGCGTCGGCGGCGGCCAACACTTTGCGCCGATCGCTGAGGAAGGTCAGGTCGGCGGCGACCCAGCAGAGGTTCTGCGGATAACGCTCAAGCAGCGGCAACAGCGTCTCCTGATGGCGCGCCACGGCCAATACCCTGGCACCGGCGGCGCACAAGGCACTGGCGATGGCCAGGCCGATGCCGCCACTGGCACCTGTCAGCACCACGCGGGCTTCATGCAGCTGCATGTTGGGCCTCAGCGTCGCGCGGCAGATCACGGAACATATCGGTGTAGAGGCGATAGACGACTTTCGATGCGTGGATGACCGCCGCTTGATCGTCAGGGTCTTGCAGCTGATTCATCAACCGCCGATAGGTCTGCATGTGCTCGATGTCGAGCGAACCGTGGGAGCTCAGATAGCTGAATGCCGTTTCCGGCAGCGCCAGGCGATCGCGAATGCTCCCCGCCACGTGGGTGGCCAGGGCAATGCTGGTGCCTTCGAGCACGTTTACCATGCCGAACAGACCCACCGGATTGCCCCGGGCGATCAGGTCGTAGAGAAAACTGACCATCAGCTCGATTGACAATGACGGCTGACCATCGCGCACGGCGTCGCGATCACCACCACAGGCGGCAATGTCGTTGAGTACCCACTGCTCGTGGCCGTATTCATCTTCAATGTATTCGCACACCGCTTTGCGCAGCCATTCCAGGCGCGTCGGCAGGCGTGCACCGCAAGCCATCATCAGCGGCACGGTGTGGCGCACGTGGTAGTAAGCCTGGGCAAGAAAGGCCCGATAGCTGTCGAGGCTGACCTTGCCTTGCAACGCATCGACGATGATCGGCAGGTTGAACAGCTCGTGGCGTTCGCGTTGCGTGGCTTCTTGCAGGGTGTCGAAAAAACTCATTATGCGGATTCCTCGGAAGTGGCGGATTCGGTCAGTTGCGTGCGGTACTGCGCGATGATGGCGTCGCGGCGCGGCCGGCCATTGGCGGTGAGCAGGCCGTTGGCGGCGGTGAAGGGCTGCGCCAGGCGCGTCCACTGATGCACCTGGGCGTAATCGGGCAACGCCTCGTTCGCTTCGGCGACGGCTGCGGCCAGCTCGGCATCGGTGCAGTCCGGACGATGCGGCCAGAGCAGGGCGTGGTTGTGCGGCATCGCCTCGCCATAGACGAACGCTTGAGCGATGTGGCGGCGCTGGGTCAGTTCCGACTCGACCCATTCCGGGTTGACGTTTCGCCCGTAGCTGGTGACGAATTGGTGTTTTTTGCGGCCCTTGAGATAAAGAAAACCTTCCGGATCGAACTCGCCCAGATCGCCACTCGGCCACCATTGATCGGTATACGCCGGCTCCCCCAGATAACCGAGCAACACCGAACCCTTGATCAGCACTTCCCCGTCCTCGGCCAACCGCACCTCGATATGAGGCAGAGGGCGCCCGACGCTGCCCGGACGGCGTGCGCCGGGGCGATTGAGGCATACGACCGAGGCGCATTCGGACAAGCCGTATCCCTCGTAAACCGCTAACCCGACCCGTTGCGCGCGGTGCAGCAGATCCACTGACACCCGCGCGCCACCGACCGCGGCGAAGAGCAAAGTTTGCGGATCGAAAGCCTTCTGTTCAGCGGCGCTGACCAGAACTTGCAGCAGCTGTGGCACGAGTATCAGGCTCTCCGGCGCACGCTTGGCCAGATAACCGAGCAGGCGCGCAACATCGATGCCGCTGGCACCTTGAATGCCGAGGGTTGTCTGGCTTGGCAGGCTCAACACCGCACCGGCGTATAGCGCGGCATAACAGCCCAGGTTCTCCAGCAGGATCGCCAAAGGCAACAGCGCCAGATGGTGCTCCGGCCCAGTAGCTGCGCTTGCCTGATCAAGCTCCCGGGCAACTCGCAAGAAGCTGTCGGCGCCCAGGCACACCCCTTTCGGCGTGCCGGTGGTCCCGGAGGTAAACGTGAGTTTCGCGGTGCCCGGCGGCATGCGACTGGGGCCATTGAACGAGCGACACCAGAACTCACCCCGTTGTTGATATCCCGCCGCCAGCAGCTCGGCTTGCAGTTGCGGCTCGGCGATCACCCGTTCGGCCTGGCTCTGTTCCAGACAATGGGCGCGCTGCGCGGCACTGAAAAACGGCGGCAGCGTTACGCAGGTCAAGCCTTCGAACAACACGGCCAGATCCCAAAGCATCGCGTCGACGCCGTTGTCCAGCGCCAGCGCAATCACCTGCACCTGCTCATCACGCAGGCGCTCCTGGCGATACAACACCTCGGCATACAACGTGGCGTAATCTATTCTCAGCGTGTCGCCCCACAGGGCTGAGGCGTTGTCATTGCGCCGGGCATGGTCGCGCAGGGTTTCCTGGAAGCGTTGCAATTCAAGCGACATGGCAGGCTCCTTCAACAGAAGTCGGCAAACCCAGGCGAGTGAACAGGCCAATATTGCGCAGATGGACAAATCCCGCGCGAATGTTGCCGACGTGCACCCAGGGTTTGCTTTCGTAATAACTGCCCCAGTGTTGACGCTCGTCACCCAGTCGCTGTGGATCAGCGGCGCACAATGTCACGGGCTTCAAACCCAGGCGATGGAAGCTGTTGACCAGCCCGATGTTGCCGGTGAAGGTCACCCATTCCAGGCCGCCCATGGCCAGCAGATAGGTGATGGCGATGATGCTCAGGCGCGCACTGCCGGTGTCGCTGGCGGCGAGGTTGCCGACTTCGACAATGACCTTGCGATCCACAGCACGACCGGCGGCGGCGCTGATCAACGGCTCGATCGGTTCATCCAGATAGCGCTCGAGAAACAGTGCCTGCAGATGCGCTCGACGGGCCCCGGCCACTGCGCACAACTGGCCATCGCTGTTGTGCATGCCGAACAGCTCGGGCATGAAATGGCGGATTTCGGCACCGTGAGCCGTGCGAAAACGCTGCTTGATAAAGGCTTCGAAGGGCGCGCGCAGCTCGTCCTCCGGCAACGCGTTTCTCAGCGTCATCGGCATCGATTCGGCCTGGCCGAAGTGCAAGGGCAGCGGGATGTTCCAGTCGAATTCGGGCATGGGCAGAGCGCCTCCCTCTATGGGTTTGAACGCAGTATCCAAGCCATTTCTTAACGAAGTCTGAAGATGAAAAACCGTTAACCGCAGCGCCGATCTTCAGACTGTCTTAAGGCTGGGCGAGCACGGTAGGCCAGCGAAGATCGTCGCTCCACAACAATCACGAGGCGTTTCCTATGATCCGCGACACCGCTGTAACCCGTTATGGAAAACTCTCAATCATCATGCACTGGCTGATGCTGGCGTTGTTCGTCGGTGTGTATGCGTGCGTCGAAATCAAAGGCTATATGCCCAAAGGCAGCGAAGCACGCGGCCTGCTGATGGGTATGCATGGGCTGTTTGGCGCAAGCATCTTCGCGTTGGTGTGGATACGTCTGATCGGCCGCCTGACCCCGCGTCCGCCGATTATCCCCAAGCCGCCGGCGTGGCAGACCGCAATCGCGCACCTGACACACCTGGCGCTGTATGGATTGATGATTGTCACGCCTGTCCTGGCCTGGCTGATGCTCGCGGCGGGCGATAAGCCGTTTCCGTACTTCGGCTTCCATGTGCCGGCGCCGGTGGCTATTGATCCGGACCTGGCCAAACAACTCAAGTACTGGCACGAATGGATTGGCAGTGCCGGCTACTGGCTGATCGGCCTGCACGCGCTGGCGGGGCTGTTCCACCATTATTGGGTGAAGGACAACACGTTGCAGAGGATGTTGATTGAGCGTGCCCGCTCTTGAGGCAAGCATCTGGCGCTGTTCGTCGAAGGGAATGTTCGCCGCAACTCAAGCGCATGGCTGCGGTGGAGCTGAAAATCCGGAACTGCCAGCCCTCGCCGATGCCGAAACAGCATCGACAACGAGGGCAAAGCCATGACTGAAGAAAAAACCGAAGTGCCGCAAGAAGTACCGGATCAAACAACCCCGGCGCATTCCACCGAAGAAGAGCGCGAGCGCTTGAAGGACTTCAACAAGGACGGCATCCCGCCGGGCAGTTGCTGATCAGCGGTCACCGTGGCTGCGTCACCAGTTCCCCGCTGATCGCATCCATCATCGCCGGATGCTCCTCAGCGGCGACGCGCAAATCCTCGGTGACCCGCAACTCCGCACCCGTCGGCGAATAGGTGGCTGCCGCCGTGAACGGTGCGGGGTTGGCCGGCACCGGGCGTTTGCCACGGCGCCAGAAGAAAAAGCTGACCATGCTCAAATTGACCACTGCGAAGACCCAGAACAGGCCGTTGGCGCCGAACGAATTCATCACCGGCGAGATCATCATCGGGCTGATGGCCGAGCCCAGCGAGTTGATCAACAGCAAACCCTGAATCATCGGCACCAGCGCTTCGGCCGGGGCGCGGTCGGCCGCGTGGCTGACGGCCACCGGGTACAGCGCGAAGACGCCGCCACCGAGCAGAAACAGCATTGCCGCGAGCACTGTCGAAGACAGCGGCAGCAGCACAATCACCAGTGATAACGCGGTGCACGCCACCGTCAGCAGGGTCAGCACCTGCAAGCGATCGGTGCGGTCGGACCAGCGTCCGACCGGATACTGCAGCAACATCGCGCCGAGAATCGTCCAGGCCATCATGCTGCCGACTTCACCGACGTCCAGACCTCTGCGTTGCAGATACAGCGGCAACAAGGTGTAGATCGCCGCTATGGTCACCCCCGAGCCGAAACAGCCGACCAGCCCGGTCGGCGTCACGCCCAGCAGTTGCCGGGGCTTGAGCGGCTCGACCTGATCGAGTAGCGGCGACACGCGCGGCAGGATCACGATCGGCAGCACCGACAACGCAGCGAGCATGCCGGCGACCATGAACGGCGCGCTGTCGCTCATGCCGGTGATGGTTCCCAGCGTCGCCTGGCCCAGAACGCCAGCGCCATAAAGGACGATCATGTACAGCGCGAGCAAGCGCCCGCGAATCTTCTCGTCACCGGCCAGTAGCAGCCAGCTTTCGATCACCAGAAACACACCGACCGTGGCCCAGCCGTTGATCAGGCGCAGGACCAGCCAGCCCCAAGCGTCATAGAACAGACCCTGCAAAAGGATCGTCACGGCGATCAGCGAGGCGAAGCTGCCGTAGGCACGAATGTGGCCGATGCGCAGTATCAGCCGGTCGTTGAACACCGCGCCCAGCGTCAGGCCGATGAAGTAGGCCGACGAAACAATTCCGATCATCGTCGCCGAGGCGCCGGCGGCGTCCAGGCGAAGGGTGGTCAGGGAAGACAGAAAACCGTTGCCCAGAGCAATAATGAACAGCCCGAGCAGGGGCGCCAGCGCCATGGCCAGCAAACGCGGAGACATAAAAACCTCAAGAAATCGTACAGCGCAACGTGCGCCTCTGCGCATGCGGTTGCCAGGCTGGAACAGGTGTTGTGCAAATGTCTGCCGATCGGGCAGGGCGGTGGCGTCGGACGACATGGCCAGCCCTGCAAGTTCGCGTCTGTGACCAGACGCGCGCTTGCAAGAGCGCGCGGGATTCTACGGCTTGCGCAGGATTTGCCAATAGCTGAAGGCTGCGACGTTAGGACGCAGGCAATTTCGAAGTCGAAGAGGAGGCTGAAAACCCACCATTGAGCTCAGCTCTGACAAGGGCCTGCCAGCGAAGCTGACGCAGGCCCTTGCTCGTTTCAGCGCCTAAGTATGCGAAATCAACAAGTCACTGATGATGCAGATCGAGCCATCCTCTGGCGGCGTGGCGTCGGTGTAGTCGATCTGGTTGTAGACCCCGCCGTGGAAATTGAACACCTGCGAATTCCACGTTGAGTCGAGCTGCAAATCACCTGATGTACCGACAACGCCGTTGTAGTCAACGGTGACTCGAGCCACGCCGGCTGAATTGGCGCGAATGGTGATCTTGAACTTCGCCCCCAGCGGCACGCCCTTGAGCACCGTGGTGTTGACCGGGGTGGGCTGGTTGAAGCTCTGGCGGAAGCCCATGGTGATGTTGCCTTTCTGCCAGAACACTTTGATTGCAGGGCTGTCGTCGTTTTTCACATGCATCTGCGAGATAACCACTTTCTGCGCAGAGTTGACCTTGGTCACGGTCATTTCCTGATAGTTGAGGTGGTCAGCGGCGCTGGCCAGAGACCAATAGAAGGATTCTTTCCATTCGCAGCGAGTGCGGTGAGTGCTCTTGCTCGAGGCGCCTTTGGTTGGCGCGGACAGTTGCAGCGATCCATCCGGCAGCACCGTGACGATGCTGGGGAACTGCGCAATGGCCTCGGCGCCGTTGAGCTCAAGTGCGACCGGATTGGTTGCCGAAACGGGGACCGGAGTGGAGAGGGTGAGATTGCTGATGTTTACGGCCATGGTTTGTACTCCTGACGATAAAAATCATTAGCGACCCAAGCCTTCGGTGGATTGGCACATCTGTCCGCGCGGACTTTCACCATCTCTTGGGCACAGCACCATGGCGGCGCAAGCGGCCGCCGCGAAAACACACAGGGCAAACGTCACGCCCGTTGCCTCCAGCACTGCGCCGAAAATCGGCGTGCCGGCGGTTTGACCGAGTGCCAGAAGCAGAAACGGTATGCCCAATCCCAAGTCGGGACGATCCGGAAACAGGCGGATGCCTTGCAGCAGATAAACGCCCGAGGAAATGATATAGGCCGCGCCAAACAGGCACATTGCTGCGAGGGCCCAGCCGGCTGAAACGGCAGCGACCGCCAGGCTCAACGTCCCGAGGGCGATCCCTGCCAGTGCCAGATGCTGAATACGCACGACACCGAATCGGCCGGTGAACACGCCCGTCATGCAGCCGCTGATTCCCGCCGCCCCCAGGACGATCCACGCCCAGGCGATCGACTGATCGCTGAGTCCAGCCTCGCTGCGCAGGATATCGGCACCGAATGTCCAGATCGCCGTGCTCGCCAGGCCCATCAGGAAAGCACTGGCGCACAAAGGCAGTACGCCGGGTCGACGCAGCATTGCCAGCGAGAAGTTCTGCGCGACGTCACGCTCGACCCGGCGCGGTAGCGCAAACCAGAGCCAGATCGTGACGCCGATGCCGATCAAGGCAAACAGGGCATACAGCTGGCGCCATTGCCCGGCCGCCAATATCGCCACCAAACCGGAAAAAACGATGCCCGCCGCTGTCCCGGCATTGATAAAACCATTGGCCTGTGGGCGATCCGCATCATCAAGACGCGCTGCCACCGCACTGGCCAATGGTGGCGAAGTCAGACCCGTGCTCAATCCCGCCAACGCGACGCCGCAACCCAACGTCAATCCCGACGAAGCGACAACCACCAGTCCCATGCCCAGCGTCGCAGCGGCGCCGGCCATCACCGTCAACCCACGCGGACTGACTTTGCCGTTGCAGGCAAACGTCGCAACGATGCCCACACAGTAAGCCGCAAACGCACTGCCTCCGATCCAGCCGGCAGCGGTCACGCTGAGCGTCAGATCCTGACGAATCTGTGGCAGCAGCAGTCCATAGGCGAAACGCGCCAAGCCATAGGACAAGGCGGTCAGCGCGAAGGCTGCTGCGACCAGATTGAGGCTGCGTCGATTGAGGCTCACGGGGAAATCGGATCGCTGGCAGGGAAGGTTTCCTCGACCGCCTGATTCAGTTTCGAGTCACTGACATTGCGCTCATCGGCGCCAAGGTTCTGCTCGCAATGGCAGGCCGAGGACGGGCACGGTTGGCCCTTCGGGTGAAGATCGGCGCAGGCCTGACTGCAAAACTGCTTGCCGTCACGCTCGAAGGTTTGCTCGCCGCTGCATTTGCAGGTGCAGCCCGGGCAGGCGCAATCAATTGTTGAAGGATCGTTAGCCATGGGTTTCCTCCAGGTGGTCTGTAAAGGCAGTCGTTACCGATTCTGATAACCCGCCCCGCACCTGCGTTTGATGATTTTCCGCCACGCCCGATGAGCGGTAGAGCGCAGAGGGCGAGGGCAGTACGGCGTTCAGTGCCAAGGAAAGATTCAGCGCCAGGATCAGCAGGATCGACACGCTGAAGATGCGCCTCGCCCAGACTTTCGCATTGGTGGTTCGCACCGGTCGCAACGTCAGATAAAACCAGTAGCCGCCCAGCCCGAGCACCACCAGCGGATAAGAAACATTGATAGCCGCCACCCAGCCCAATATCGCCGCACTGATCAGGAACGCGACCATGTACAGGTTGATCTCGCGTCGTGCCTGTCTGAGCGTCAACGTCGGCAATCCGGCGGCACGAAAGTCTTCATGGCGCATGACGGTTATCGCGTGGGAGTGGGGCATCTGCCAGCAGCAAAACACCACGATGAGCATCAGCGCCGTGGCATCGAAGCTGCCGGTCACGGCGCAATAACCGACCACCGGCGGCATGGCCCCGGACAGGCTGCCGACCAGCGTGCCCCAGTGCGAACGGCGTTTCATCAGGCAGGTATAAACGCCCGCATAAACGATCAAACCGACTGCCGCCATGGCGCAGGCCAATGCTGTGGTGCCGACCCACAGCAAACCGAAGCCGATCACACCCAGCACCGTCGCGTAGCAAAACGCACTGGGCAACGACACAGCGCGAACGGCCAGCGCCCGATGACAGGTGCGCACCATGCGCCGGTCGATATCGCGGTCGACGCAGTTGTTGATCACGCAACCGCAAGCGATGACCAGCGCGGTGCCGAGCAGGGCGGCCAAGAAATGCGCGAGGGACACCGGGCGGCCACCGGCGGCAAGCAGATAGCCGCCGAACACCGAAGCCAGATTACCGACGATGATGCCGGGCTTGGTCAGTTCCAGCCCGACATTCAGCGACAGCCGCCATTGCTTCAGTGCGCCAGCATGTTGTGGTGAATGCTGTCCATGATCCATAGCGAAAGCCCCACCAGCAGAAGAATGATCACCACCGAGAAGATCAGCGCTCTGAGGTTCCAGCGTTGCTCCTTGGCGGTGTCCAGATGCAGGAAATATTTGAGGTGGGCGAAGACCTGCACCACGCCAAGTGCAACCACCACCCAGGCGGTGACGCTGCGTGGCAACGTCGGGTACATGACCAGGCCAAAGGGAATGACGGTCAGAATCACCGAAATGATGAAACCGACCATGTACGAACGACTGGTGCCATGGCTGGTGCCGGCACTGCTATGAATCGGGCTCTGGTTATACATGTCACACCACCCCCAGCAGATAAACCACGGTAAATACGCAGATCCACACCACATCGAGGAAGTGCCAGAACAGGCTCAGGCAACTCAGGCGCGTGGTGTTGGTATTGGTCAGGCCCCGGCTGCGCACTTGCAGCATCAACACCGCCATCCACACCAGACCACTGAGCACGTGGGCGCCGTGGGTGCCGACGAGGGTGAAGAACGCGGTGAGGAAACCGCTGCGATCCGGCCCGTAGCCTTCTGCGATCAGATGATGGAATTCGTTGATTTCCATGGCGATGAAGCCGCAACCCAGCACGAAGGTGACGCCAAGCCAGCGCAGCACGTGGGATTTGTCATTGCGGTTCATCGCCAGCATCGCGTAGCCGTAAGTGATGCTGCTGAGCAGCAGCAACGCGGTTTCGGCAAGGACGTAGGGCAGTTCGAAAATGTCGACGGTCGAAGGCCCGCCAGCCACGCTGTCACGCAGTACCGCATAGCCTGCGAACAGCGTCGCAAACAGGATGCAGTCGGTCATCAGGTAGATCCAGAAACCGAAAATGCGCATCGAGCCCGCGTCTTCGTGGCCATGTTCATGGCTGTGCGCGATGTCTTTATCCAGAACGATGTTGGACATGTTCAAGCCTCCGCCAAGTCTTTGAGACGCGCTTTTTCGATCCGCGCCACTTCCTGCGCCGGGACAAAATAGTCGATGTCTTCGTCATAGCTGCGCACGATCATTGCCACCACCGAAGCGACCAGGCCGAAGATCGCCAGCCACCAGATATGCCACACCAGGGCGAAGCTGCAGATCAGCGCGAAGACACTGATCACCAGGCCGGCGGAGGTGTTGCGCGGCATGTGAATGGCGCGGTAGTCGGTGTGACTGAGGGTGCTGACGCCGCGCTCCTTCATGCCCCAATAGGCGTCGAGATCGTTGACTTTCGGTTGCTCGGCGAAGTTGTAGAACGGTGGCGGCGAGGCCGTGGCCCATTCCAGCGTGCGACCGTCCCACGGGTCGCCGGTCAGGTCGCGCAGTTTCGCGCGGTTGCGGATGCTTACGTAGAGCTGCAACGCCTGCGCGGACACGCCACAAAGAATGATGCCGACGCCAAACAGTTCCAGCAGCAGCCACGGTTGCCAGGCCGGGTTGTCGAAATGGTTCAGGCGCCGGGTCATGCCCATGAAACCGAGCACGTAAGACGGCATGAACGCGAAGTAGAAACCGACCAGCCAGCACCAGAACGCAATGCGCCCGAGGCGGTCGTTGAGGCGGAAGCCGAACGCCTTGGGGAACCAGTAAGTCAGCCCGGCCATGTAGCCGAACACGGCGCCGCCGATGATCACGTTATGGAAGTGCGCGATCAGAAACAGGCTGTTGTGCAGCAGGAAGTCGGCCCCGGGGACCGCCAGCAGCACGCCGGTCATGCCGCCGATACTGAACGTGACGATAAAGCCCAGCGTCCACAGCATCGGCGTTTCGAAGCGCACGCGGCCGCGATACATGGTGAACAGCCAAGTGAAGATCTTCACCCCGGTCGGCACTGCAATGATCATGGTCATGATGCCGAAAAACGCGTTGACGTTGGCCCCCGCGCCCATGGTGAAGAAGTGGTGCAGCCAGACGATGAACGACAGAATCGTGATCGCAATCGTCGCCCACACCAGCGAGACATAGCCGAACAGGCGCTTGCTGCTGAAGGTCGCGGCGATCTCCGAGAAGATCCCGAACGCAGGGAGGATCAGGATGTACACCTCCGGATGGCCCCACGCCCAGATGAGGTTGACGTACATCATCGGGTTGCCGCCGGCCTCGTTGGTGAAGAAGTGCATGCCCAGATAACGATCGAGGGTCAGCATCAACAGGGTGGCGGTAAGGATCGGGAACGCAGCAAGAATCAGGATCGAGGTGCACAGTGCGTTCCAGGTGAACACCGGCATCTTGAACAGGGTCATGCCTTCGGTGCGCATCTTCAGAATGGTCACGAAGAAGTTAACCCCGGTTAACAGCGTCCCTATGCCGGATATCTGTAATGACCAGATGTAGTAATCCACCCCGACTCCGGGGCTGTAGCCGAGCTCGGACAGGGGCGGGTAGGCGACCCAGCCGGTGCGGGCAAACTCACCAACGCCCAGCGAGATGTTCACCAGTGCCGCGCCCACGACGAACAGCCAGAAACTCAGCGCATTGAGGAACGGGTAGGCGACGTCGCGGGCACCGATCTGCAACGGCACGACGATGTTCATCAGGCCGACCACGAACGGCATGGCCATGAAGAAAATCATGATCACGCCGTGGGCGGTGAAGATCTGGTCGTAGTGTTCCGGCGGCAGATAGCCCGGCCCGCCACTGGATGCCATCGCCTGCTGGGTACGCATCATGATCGCGTCGGAGAAACCGCGCAGCAGCATGACCAGCGCGACGATGATGTACATGCAGCCGATTTTCTTGTGATCCACCGAAGTGAACCACTCGCGCCACAGGTAGCCCCACTTGCGCTTCCAGGTGACGGTACCGACCAGGGCAAAACCCATCAGGCCGACGATAGCCAGGGTGTACATGACAATCGGCTCGTGCAATGGAACCGCGTCCCATGAAAGTTTCCCGAACATGATTTAACGCTCCTCGGCCAGCAGACTCGGTTGTTGATTGACGCGCACATCGTCGCTGTTGCTTTGCACCTGGGTTTCCTTCTTGCGCGGTGCTTTGTTCATTCCTTCGTACTTGTCGACGATGTCGAGAAACAGTCGCTCCTGCACAGCCGAGTAATAAGTGATCTTGTGCGCGACTGAAGGCTTGGCTAATTCCGCGTAACTGGCTTGATCAAGTTGCCCGGGCGCCGCTTTGACTTTGTTGACCCACGCTTCGTAATCCGCGCCACTGAGTGCCAGGGTGCTGAAGTGCATGTCGGAAAAACCGTGGCCGTTATAGTTCGCAGCAATCCCGCGATACTGGCCGATTTCATTGGCGATCAAATGCAACTTGGTCTGCATGCCGGCCATGGCATATATCTGCCCACCGAGTGCCGGAATAAAGAATGAAGTCATGGCCGCGTCGGAAGTGACGGTGAAACTTACCGGCGTATTCACCGGTATCGCCAGTTCATTGACCGAGGCAATACCCAGATCGGGGTAAATGAACAGCCATTTCCAGTCCGTTGCCACCACTTGCACATTGAGGTGCGGCACGTCGGAGTCCAACGGGCGATAGGGATCGAGTGCATGGGTGGTTTCCCAGGTCACCCAGCCGAGTACGCAAATAATCAGGAACGGCACGCCCCAGACCACCGCTTCGATCTTGTGCGAACTGGCCCAGCGTGGCGAATAACGGGCCTTCTTGTTGGTCGCGCGGTAGCGATAGGCGAACAGGAACGTCATGACGATGACCGGGATCACCACCAACAGCATCAGGCCCGTGGCGAGGATGATCAGGTCGCGTTCATCGCGGGCAACATCGCCCTTGGGGTTGAACACCACCAGGTTGCAACCGGCGAGCAGAACGCTGGTAGCGAGATAGACCAGGCAATAGCTGATTGTTCGCTTCATACATGCTCCTGTTCTTTATATCGATCCTTGTTTTCTTCGGGCAACAGTTGGCCATGGACAGAAAACCCTGTTTCTGTACCGGCTAATCACGCTGGGCTAAATAACGAGTTGTACTTGAGCTCGCCTGGGCCTCGAACTTTTTGAATGAGCATTCCGGCGTTGGTTTTACAGAATGTTACGCAAGCTGACGAACGGTTGAACTAGCGAAACGGCGGGCGCGAATCAACGCGCTATGCTGAAAATGCCTCTTGGCAGTCCGTGGAATTATTCCGCCAAAGGAAAGATCTTTGATGTGAGCGAGTTGAGTTCAGGAGTACGACATGTTCAAACGCGGCGAAACCTACAACAAATGGAAGGCGACGGAAAAGGCGGAAAAGTGCCATACCGAAGAGGTTGAAAACGGCTGTCATATCGAGGTACGGGCACGGGAAGCCGATGATGGCGACGTCGAAATGTTCATCAGCGTTTACACCGCGACCGGCGAATGCGCCTACGAGCGCATCAGGAAATTGCCCGGCGTGGAGTGGGAAGTCGAGGACGCGCTCAAACGTGGCATCGATCAGGCAGAACGAATTGCCGGCGGCGAGTCCGGACGATTGTCCTGTGCCGATGCGCACGGTCACGAGAATGAGTGACCGTGCAAGTTTCATCAGGTCTGATTCAGTGCAGGGTGACGGCCCTGCGACTTTCCCCGATGCGGATCCGGTCGAGGGCGCGGTTCAACGCATCCAGCGCATCGAGCAGCGCCTTGGCCTCGGCTTCGCGCCCGTCACCCCACAGACGCTCGGCCAACTTGTTCAAGGCCAGAATGGCGCGTTCGATGTCGGCTGCGCTGGCGTTGCTGTCAGGGGGTGGTGGTTTTTTCGGCATTCAGGGTTCCTCGGCGGTCGGCAAACCACCATACCGCCAAGGCGCCGAGCTATACAGCCAGAAGTGTCGCCGATCAGCAGCGAATGCTGTCTGATCAGCGAGCCGCCCCAATCAACCCCGCCTCGATAAACCGCACCGAACTCTCCAGCGCCTGCTGCCCCTCGGCCAGTATGCCCGCGTAGAAATGCCAGGCGTGAAACATGCCGGGCCACACTTCAAGATTGACCCGGACGCGGTTGTCCGCCAGGTGATTGGCCAGACGCATGGCGTCACTGAGCATCAGTTCGTTTTCGCCGATCTGTACCAGAATCGGTGGCAGTCCGGTGACGTCGGCGAACACCGGCGAGGCCAGCGGATGGTTGGCCAGGGTGTCGCCGAGAAAGGCTCGCGCGAGGATGTCCAGCACGGGCTTGGAGTTTAGCGGATCAAGGCCTTCACGATTGCTCATGGAGGCGCCGGTGTGTTCGAGGTTGGCCCAAGGCGAGATTGACGAACCCACTGCGGGCAAGGGCAAGCCTTTGGATTTTGCCGCGACCATCACGCTGACCACCATCGCGCCACCCGCCGACTCGCCTGCGAAGGCAATCTTGCTGGCGGCGATGTTCTGCTCAAGCAACCACTCATAGGCGCGCAAAGTGTCATCGATGGGGGCGGGGAACTGATGCTCGGGTGCGAGGCGGTAATCCGGCATGTACACCCGCGCGCCAAGCATTTTTGCGTAGTTGCCGCCGATGCCGTGGTAGCCGTCAGGTCGACCGACGATGTAGGCACCGCCGTGGATGTACATCAGCACCGCATCGGTCTTGAGCTCATCCGGAGTCACCAGCGTAGCGGGCACGCCGCCCATGTCGACTGCTTCAAACGCCACGCCAGCAGGCGACTGATTCTGCCCGAGCATTTTTGCGTAGGCATCGCGGATGTCGCTCATCCTTGTGGTGGTATCGGTGCCCTTGAGCACAGGTACCAGATCGCTGAGGCTGTTGGCCCAGGTTTGCACGGCTGCTTTTACTTCAGTGTTCATATGACCTCGATCAGGCGTTAGTGATGGCTTAACTAATCGAGATGTTATGCTCATTATTGGGGAATAGGGTTCCCCATAACCGGTGCCAAGCCGCTTGAATGCCAAACCCGGAGGCCACATGGAACTGCATAACCTGAACGACATCGCCGCCTTCGTCGCCTCGGTGGATACCGGAAGTTTTACGGCGGCGGCCAGGCAACTCGGGCTGACCCGCTCGGCCGTCGGTAAATCGATCGTGCGGCTCGAATCACGTCTGCAGGTCCGCCTGCTCAACCGCACCACCCGCAGCCTGAGCCTGACCGACGATGGTCGGGTGCTGTATGAGCGATGTGTGGGCATCCTGCAGGATCTGGACGAGGTCGAAGAGGCTTTGGCGTTCCGCCGTTCGACGCCCAGCGGCCGCTTGCGCATGAGCCTGCCGGTAGCACTGGGCCGGCTGCACGTTGTACAGCACATCGAGCGCTGCCTGAGAGACTGGCCGTCGCTCGCCATCGATGCGACGTTTTCCGATCGACTGGTCGACCTGATCGACGAGGGTTTCGATGTGGCGATTCGCATCGGTCCGCCCAAGGAAGACTCCGGGCTACTCACGCGCACGGTGGCTTACCAGCAAATGATCACCTGTGCCTCGCCCGATTATCTGAATGAACATCCGGCACCGCAGACACCCGAAGATCTCGCCGGGCATGCGTGCCTGCACTTCGTCAGCGGTGGCCGATTGCTGCCGTGGAATTTTCGCGTCAATGGTCAGCCTGTGCCGGTCATTCATGCCGGACGGCTGCAAATGGACAGCGCCGAAGCCTTGCATCAGGCGACTGCGGCAGGCCTCGGTATCGCGACGTTGCCATCCTATGTGGTCAACGGTGACCTGCGCAGTGGCAAGCTCGTGCAGTTGCTCGCTGAGTACGCCGAGGCTGCCGAGCCGATCCGGGTGATTTACCCGAGCAAGCGACACCTGTCGCCGAAGATTCGCCTGTTCATCGACAGGCTGGTGGAAGCGTGGTCACCGGCGCCTTGGGACTGATCAGCCCCCATAGGAGCTGTGCCGAAAATTCACAGCAGGTGTGCTTTTTCAGCTATATCCAGCCAATCTTGGCGAGCCGTACTCTTGCAAACAGTGGCGCAGAAACTGCCGTTTCATTGCCACTGTAATCCGACGATGTCTGTGCTCGGCACGGATCACTTGAAGGAACAATAAAAACAATATCTGCGGGAGATGAATCCAATGAGACTCGCTCAAGAGGAAGTCGTGGCCGTGGCGGCTACCGCGAAAAGCTGGCTGAAAGCTGCCGGCATCCTGCTTTGCCTGTCCACCCCGGTCGCCGCGCTCGCGGACATCAGGATCGGTGCGCTTTATCCCCTGAGTGGATCCCTGGCGTTGCTGGGCGACGAGAGCTACCGTGGCCTCGAACTGGCCGTCGCCGAACGAAATGCCTCGGGCGGGTTGAAGGGCGAGCCGATCAAATTGCTCAAGGCCGACGCAGTCGATGCGGGACAAGCGGTCGGTGCCGCGCGCCGGCTCACCTCTGTTGAGAACGTCACTGCTGTATTTGGCAGCTATTCCTCGGCGCTGTCATTTGCGGCCACGCAGGTGACGGAGATGGCGGGGGTGCCCTTTTTCGAATTGGGTGCGGTGTCCGACCACATCACTGAGCGTGATCTGAGCTACGTGATGCGCAGCAACCCGACTGCCAGGAATTTTGCCGAGGGCACCATCACCGCCATCACGGACATTGTCAGCCCGTCGCTCAAGGTCGATCCGAAACAATTGAAGGTCGCGATCATCCACGAGGATGCGCTGTACGGTACGACCATCGCCGGGTTTCAGAAAAAAATCGCTCAGGAGCAAGGTCTGAACGTGGTCGAGGTACTACCGTATTCGGCCAAAGCGGTCGATCTCTCATCGCTGATCCTGCGTTTGAAAGGCGCCCAGGCGGATGTGGTATTGCAGACCAGTTATCAGAACGACACGACGCTGTTTTTCCGCCAGATCCGCGAAGCCGGTTTCAGGCCCAAAGCCGTTGTCGGCGCCGGCGGCGGCTATTCCATGCAGGACACGGTCAAGGTCGTCGGCGCAGCCAATATGGAAGGCGTGCTCGATGTCGATTTTCCACAGTTCCAGACCAATGAAAACGGCGCTCCCGGTATCGGTGCGTTCGCCAAGGCATACAAGGATCGCTACGGCAGCGAACCGCGCTCGGGCCACAGCCTGATCAACTATGTCGGGGCGAAGATATTCCTCGATGCCATGGAAAACAGTACTTCGCTGGACGCCGATGCGATCCGTGCCTCGGTGGCAACCATCGATATTCCTCTCGGCGGCACGGCTGCCGGCATCGGTGCCAGGTTCGGCAAGAACGGCCAGAACCAGCGCGCCAATACGGCAATCATGCAGTGGCAGAACGGACTGCTGAAAACCGTTTACCCCCAGGCAGCCGCCGTTGCCCAAGCGCGTTTTTCCGACCAACCCTGATACCTGAACCCCGCAATCTGCTGAAGCTTGATCATTGAGCTTCACGGGTTCGTTCGCTCGCAAAGAGGGCGCCAACCGTGGAAATTTTCATCCAGCTCCTGTTAAACGGCTTATTGCTCGGTGGCACGCTGGCCATCATCAGCATCGGCCTGACTCTGATTTTCGGCATCGTGCGTGTGGTCAACTTCGCCCATGGCGAGTTTCTGATGATCGGCCTGTATGCCGTGTACTTGCTGAATTCGCACTTCGGCATCCACCCGTATATGGCGATCATTCCTGCGACGATCCTGTTGTTTGCCGCTGGTGCGGCAATGCAGCGTTTCATCATCCAGCCGTTGCTTGGCGCCGAGGGACATATCCAGATTTTCGCCACCGTCGGCGTCTCGATTGCCCTGATGAACGGCGCGTTGCTGATCTTCGGTGCCGACGTCATGACGGTGAAGAACATCAGCGTCGGTACCACGACCGTCAGCTTCGGCGCCTTTCGCGTCAGCAGCGGTCAGTTGATCACGTTTGTCGCGTCGCTCGCACTGGTCGCGGGGCTGCACTGGTTTTTGCAGAACACATTTCTCGGCCGGGCTGTCCGCGCTACTGCACAGCATCGCAACGCGGCGCAACTGATGGGTGTCAACGTCAAAAACATCTATGTGTTTGCCTTCGGCCTGGGTTGCGCCTGCCTGGGCGTCGCCTCGGGACTGATCGCCCCGCAATATCCGGTCTTTCCAACCGTTGGCACTTTCTTCGTGCTGACGGCGTTTGTGATTGTGGTGCTGGGCGGCCTGGGCAGCCTGTCCGGCGCACTGATCGGCTCAATGCTGATCGGCATCGTCGACAGTCTCGCCGGTTACTACATCGCGCCGGACCTCAAGGAGGTCGTCTACTTCACGATTTTCCTTGGCATCCTGGTGTTTCGTCCGACAGGTCTTTTCGGCGCCGGTCGCGGGTCTGAGTGAGGAAGATGTTCATGAATATTTTGCACCCGCGTGTCTATGTCAGTGCACTGGCCCTGGCGCTGTTACTGATCATTCCATTGAGCGTTGGCTCGCCGTTCATTTATCACCTGTTCATCCTCATATGCAGTTATGCGGCACTGGCCAGTGCCTGGAACATCGTCGGCGGGTTTGCCGGCCAGCTGTCGTTGGGGCATGCCGTGTTCTATGGGGTGGGCGCTTACACGACGACGCTGCTGATGATGAAACTGGGCATCAGTCCATGGATCGGCATGTTCGCTGGCGCAATCCTGTCGTCGATTGTCGCGGTGCTGATCAGTTGGCCGTGCTTCAGATTGCGCGGGCCGTTTTTTGCCTTGGCGACCATTGCGGTGCTGGAGGTCGTGCGTCTGGTGGCGATCAATCAGCATGACGTGACCGGTGGTGCGGCAGGGCTGGGCGTACCGCTGAAGCTCGGTTTCGAGTGGATGTTGTTCCGCCCGCGCTGGCCATACCTGCTGATCGCCTTCGCGTTTCTGCTCATCACATTGGCAGTGTCGTGGAAGATCAAGAATTCCCGACTGGGTTATTACCTGATCGCCGTGCGTGAGCGTGAAGACGCCGCCCATGCGGTGGGCGTGAACTCGGTCAAGGTCAAGCTGATCGCCGTGGTGTTGTCCGCATTTATCACCAGCCTGGTCGGCAGCTTTCATGCGATGTACCTGACCTTCATCGAACCCGGCTCGATGTTTTCTCTCGAGATGTCGATTCAGATCGCCATGTTCGCGTTGATTGGTGGACTGGGCACGGTATCGGGACCGCTGATCGGCACTTTGCTCGTGCTGCCGCTGGCTGAACTGGCACGCGGCTGGCTTGGCGATCTGGGCAGCGGGGTGCACGGTCTGGTCTATGGCATCGTGCTGGTCGTGGTGGTGCTGACTATTCCGCAAGGCGTGGTGGGGCGTTTTGGGGCCCGGATATTTGCCTGGATCGACTCATTGCCCGGCGGCCGTCGTCCGATGGCAAATATAGAAGCACCGATCGGGCCGACCTTGGCGCAAGCCCACTCGGCCACGCACGGTGAGCCGGTTCTGGTCGCAGAAAACCTGCACAAGTTCTTTGGCGGACTGCACGCTACCAACGATGTTTCGCTGAGCTTGGCCGAAGGCGAAATCGTGGGTGTGATCGGCCCGAATGGCGCCGGCAAAACTACGGTGTTCAACCAGCTCTCCGGATTTCTCCTGCCGTCCAAAGGCCAAGTGAAAGTGCGCCTGCTCAATGGCGACTGGGTCACCCCGAACAGCCCGGCCGAGTTCGCCAGGGCAGGCATTGGCCGGACCTTTCAGATCGTCCAGCCATTCGCTGATTTGAGTGTCTGCGAAAACATCATGCTCGGTGCATTCATGCACACCGCCGACGCGAAGGAGGCGAGGGCGATCGCCGAGCAAGTCGCCGAGCTGACCGAACTCACCGCGCTGCTCGACACCCGGGCGCGCAACTTGACGGTCGGCGGCATGAAGCGCCTGGAAATGGCCCGCGCCCTGGCGACGCGCCCGCGCATCCTGCTGCTCGACGAGGTCATGGCCGGCCTCAACCCGACGGATGTTGCCAAGGCCATCGCAGTCATTCGCCGGGTGCGTGATTCGGGTGTCAGCGTGTTGATGATCGAGCACTTGATGCAAGCCACCATGAGCCTTTCTGACCGCATCGTCGTGATCAGTTCCGGCACGCTGCTGATGCAGGGCGCGCCTCACGATGTGATCAACGATCCTCAGGTTATCGAAGCCTACCTCGGTAAGGAGTACAGCCATGCTTAAACTCGACAACGTCCACAGCGGCTATGGCGGTACGGAGATCCTTCGTGGCGTGTCCTTCGAGGTCAATGCCGGTGAGGTGGTGACTATCGTCGGCGCCAACGGCGCCGGCAAAACCACGACCCTGCGCAGCTTGTGCGGCATCGTCACACCGTCCCAAGGCACGATCGAATTCGAAGGCCAGCGCATCGATGGCAATCGCCCCGATCAGATTGTCGACGCGGGCCTGACACTGATACCGGAGGGGCGCCAGTTGTTTCCCTTCATCAGCGTGCGCGACAACCTCTTGATGGGCGCCTACAAACGCAGTGCACGAGCGGGCTACAGGCAGCGTCTGGACAATATTCTCGATCTGTTTCCGAGGGTGCGCGAACGTCTTGATCAGAACGCCGGGACACTGTCGGGCGGCGAACAACAAATGGTTGCCATCGCCCGGGGCCTGATGGCCGAGCCGAAATTGTTGATGTTTGATGAGCCGTCGCTGGGCCTGTCGCCGCTGCTGGTGTCGCAGGTCTTCGAGATCATCAACAGGATTCTCCAGTTGGGCACCACCGTGTTGATCGTCGAGCAGAACATCGTTCATACGCTGCGCATTGCTCATCGAGGTTACGTGCTGGAGAACGGCGAAGTGGTGCTCAGCGGCACCGGCCAGGAACTGCTGGAAAACCCGCACGTCAAGCGTGCTTATCTGGGGCTCTGACCCAGTCCATTCATCTGCAAGCGAGAGAAGGTCATGACTCATTCCAGACACGCCGGGCGCACCGTAATGGTCACCGGCGCCGGTGGCGGCATCGGTGCGGCGATCGCGCGGTTGTATTGCGAAGAAGGTGCAGCCGTGGCGCTGCTCGACGCTGATGTCGACAAGGTGCAACAGCAGGCCGGGGCGTTGCGTGATGCGGGTTTTGCGGTCGCGTGGGCGCAGGCTGATGTCGCGAGTTTTCAAGACTGCGCTGCTGCCTGCGAGCGCGTGCAAGGTGAGCTCGGCCCCATTGATACCCTGATCAACAACGCCGGCATTTCGCCCAAACACCACGGCGCACCCGCGCCGATCTGGACCATGGCACCGGATGAGTGGCAGCGGGTTGTCGATATCAACCTCAATGGCTCCTTCAACCTGGTGCGAGTGCTCGCGCCCGGCATGGTCGAGCGCCGGTTCGGGCGCATCGTCAATATGTCTTCGGTGGCGGGCAGCGCGTTCTTGCCGATTGTCGCAGCGCACTACAGTGCGACCAAAGCCGCAATCATCGGCTTTACCCGCCACCTGGCCGGCGAACTCGGGCCGTTCGGTATCACCGCCAATGCGCTGGCACCGGGACGAATCGAAACGCCATTGCTCAAGACCGTATCAGCCCAGGCCAATCAAGCCGTGGTCGACGAGACACCGCTGCGCAGGCTGGGCACACCGCTTGAGGTGGCAAGGGCGGCGTGTTTTCTCACGTCGAGTGAAAGCGACTTCATTACCGGCCAGGTGGTTGATGTCGCGGGCGGCTGGTTGATGCGCTGATGACTTCTTGCGAGGACGTTTGTCATGGTTAAAACGATGGGATTTCCCGGGCGCTACGAGCAGGGTCCGAATGCATTGCAACAATTGGGCAGAGTGCTGAGCGACATGGGTCGATCACGGCCGCTGGTGCTTTGCGATGAGTTTGTCGCCCGGCATCTATGGCCGCAGGTTGGCGCCGCGTTGCAGGACCAGGGATTGGAACCGTTGCACATCGAGTTTCCCGGCGAGTGCACGCGCGCTGCCATTGCGCAGTTATCCGAGCAGGCATTGCTGCACGCCCCCGACACGATCATTGCGCTGGGCGGTGGCAAGACCATCGATACGGCGAAGGGGCTGGCGGCCAATCTCGACGTGCCGATCATTGTCTGCCCCACGATCGCTTCAAGTGACGCGCCAACGAGTCGGCTGATCGTGCTTTACGACGAAGAGCACAAAGTGGTGGGCGTGGAGTTTCTGAAGATGAATCCCGCTGCGGTGATTGTCGATACAGAGGTCATCGTTCAGGCGCCGGCACGGTTCTTCGCGGCCGGGATCGGCGATGCCATCAGCAAGAAATTCGAAGCCCGACAGTGCTACGCCGCCGGCGGCCACAACTCTTTCGGCACACCGCCTCTGCACACCGCGTTGATGCTCACCAACCTGGTTTTCGACACGCTGATGCAGTACGGCGTCCCGGCTTATCAGGCGGTGTGTCGACATGAACTCACCGATGATGTCGAGCGGGTCATCGAAGGCACCGTGCTGATTAGCGGTGTCGGTTTCGAGAGCGGTGGTTTGTCACTGTCCCATGCCCTGGTTCGGGGGCTGACCGCGATACCGGCGATGGCGTCGATGCTGCACGGCGAACTGGTAGCGTTCGGCACGCTGGTGCAGATGGCGGTGGAGGCGCGACCGGTCGAAGAGATTGAACAGGTCGCGCGTCTGCTGCACGCGGTGAAGCTGCCCGTGACGTTCGCTGAACTGGGTCAGCGCACGCCGTTGACGACGGCGCAGATCAATATTCTCGTGGACGCAACCTTATCGGCGGCTTACGCCAGAAACATGCAACCGCCCTTGAACTACCAGCGCCTGGTGGAAGGATTGGCGGCGGCTGACAGCCTTGGTTCACGGCTGGTCAGAGTCTGCGCGAACCCGCCCCGACACTGTGATCCTGCGTCACAACAGGTGTGACCAAGTAGCTGTTTTCTCCCGTACCGCGACGCCATAACCTTTCCCTCAAGCGAAATCCTGGCGCAATCAAGTGCTGTGAGTTCGTCAAGAAAACCTAGAGGCCTGACTATGAATACTCCTGTTAAACCTGATGAGCTCGCCATTGCGTACCAGTTGCCGCAAGTTCCCTTCATGACGCCCGACATGGTGCATCCGGGCGTCATGACGCAGTGGCTCGAAGACGATGCGCTGTGGGTGCCGGTAACGAAATCTGTCTCCTTCAAGCCATTGCTGCTCAACACCAGCGGCGGCTATTACATCAACCTGTTGCGGGTGCGTCAGGCCGGCGTGCTGTCGCGTCACCGCCATACCGGCGGCGTGCATGCGATCGTGCTCAAGGGTCGCTGGTACTACCTGGAGCATGACTGGGTCGCGGAGGAGGGGTCTTTTGCCTATGAGCCGCCCGGTGAAACGCATACCCTGTTCGTCCCCGAGGATGTGAGTGAAATGATCACCTGGTTCCACGTGCAGGGTGGCTACACTTACGTCGATCCGCAGGGCGTTGCCGTGGGTTACGAAGATGTGTTCACCAAGCTTGAAGCCGCCCGAGCGCATTACAAGACGCTGGGTTTGCCGGACGACTACATCGAACAGTTCATTCGCTGACCCGGACCCCAGGAAAAAGCGCGCTTCGGCGCGCTTTTTCATGAGCGTTGAGACAACATGCCTTCAAGCTTTTCGCCAGGACCGGCCATGGACAATTATTCGCAGCTACTCGCTTTTATCTGGTCTACCGAATGTGGAAGTTTTTCTGCTGCCGCGCGCGCCCATCACCTGACGCCATCAGCGGTCAGCAAACTGATCACTCGCCTGGAAGATCGCTTGCAGGTCCGGCTGTTCCAGCGCGGCTCACGCGTGCTGACGCTGACCGAGGAGGGCGCCGCTTACCTGCGCAGCGCCAAAGCCGTCGTCGAAGCCATGAACGAGGCGGACTCGCTGGCCGAGGCGTTGCCCTCCAGGGTCAGTGGCACCCTGCGCATCCACACCATGACCTCTTTCGCCAAACACCAGATCGTGCCGTGGCTACCGGAATTTCTGGATTTGTATCCCTCACTGGACGTTGAGATCCAACTCGGCGCGCAATTCGTCGATCACTTCGAGCAAGGGCTCGATATCGCCATCCACAGCGGCGTATTGCCCAGCTCATCACGCATTGCCAGACGCATCGGCGAATGTGAATGGCTGATCTGTGCCTCGCCCCAGTACCTGGCCGTACACGGCACACCAACCACACCCGCAGATTTGCTGAATCATCGTTGCTTCAATTTCAGCTTCGTCAGCCCGTGGAACAAATGGTCGTTTTTGCAGGATGGAGACGGCGTCTCGGTACCGGTGACCGCCAGCGCGTCTTTTTTTCTCAAGGCGATCTGTTGCGCGACATGGCGCTGTCAGGCGCTGGCGTGGTGAAGCTTGCGGACTTTCATATCGGGCTTGATGTAAAAGCGGGAACACTGGTGCCGTTGCTTGAGGATTTCAAAACGGGTGTGGTCGAGCCGATCTACCTGCTTTATTCGGATCGCAAGCATTTGAGTCCACGGATACGAGTGTTCATCGAGTTTTTTCAGAACAAGTGGCGTGAGCATCCGTGGAAAACTGAAAGCTGGCTGTAAAAGACTGGCGTCAGCGACGGACTACTCCGTCGCCAACAGCCTCTTTACCTCACCCACAATCACCGCAATATCAAACGGCTTGGGCACCACCACATCAAACAGATCCGAGCGCTGCATGCCGATGTGCGCTTGCGCGCCACTCATGAGAATGATCGGCAAGTGTTTGACGGACGGCTGGGCACGCACGGCTTCGGCGAATTCGAGGCCGTCCATGACCGGCATCATGAAGTCAGTGATGACCAGGGCTGGACGTTCTCTTTCCAGCACTTCGAGAGCCTTCTTGCCATTGCTCGCGGTCACAGTCATGAAGCCCTCATCCTCTAGCGCAAAGCCAAGAATGTCAGCAATCAGATACTCGTCGTCGACTACCAGAATGGTGGTCATGTTATTTCAACCCGCTTGAAGACTTACGAAATTGAACCAGGCAATGACTCAGCTGCGACTGAAGGTTCATTTTTCAAAGCCTTTTCCAGGAACACATCTTGATCACGGACAACCACCTCGAACCGCGACGGGTTGTAGGAGCTATCACGTACCTTAAGAATGGAAAGCGTCCTGCGAAGTTCAGCGTGATTCTCAAAGAAACGCATGAGGATCAGGTTGTCGACAATACTGGACAGGTCAGAGTTCGGTGCGCTGACTTCGGAGCCGAACAAATCGCGCATTTCCCAGGAGGCAAAGACCGTCACGCCTCTGGACCGCAGTTCGTTCATCAATGCACTGAAAAAGTCGGTGATGCGTTCCGGTGTGGTTGACACCCGTGTCATGCCGCTCAGGCTATCGATGAACAGGCGCTTGATGCCTTTCTCATCGACCAGGCTCAGCAGGCGTGCGCCGAGGCCGTCCAGCAAGCCTTCGGTAGTTGGCTGCCAGGCAATGCTCAATGCGCCGCTGTGTTCCATGTGTTCAATATCGATGCCCAGCGAACGGCCTTTCAGGCGCAGGCGCTGCGGGCTTTCATAGAAACCGAAATGCAGGCCAGGCGCTTCGGCCGTAGATTGCGCGAGAAACTTCAGGCCCAGCGTGGTTTTGCCGATGCCGGAAGGCCCCATGACCAGCGTGACGCTGGAGCTGTGCAAGCCGCCACCGAAGATCTTGTCGAGCGACGCAATGCCGCTTGGAATGCGAGTCATGTCCGCGCTGTCGGGGGCGGAAGGGCGCTTGTAGAGACTTTCGAGGCGCGGGTAGACGACCAGGCCGTTATCGGTGATTTCACATTCGTGCAGACCGGTCAACGCACCGCTGCCGCGAGTTTTGCGCAAATGAATGCGGCGCACCGAACGGGTACCGAACAGCTCTTCACCCATTTCGATGACGCCGTCGACCATCGTGTGCTCGGGGCTGCCGTCGTCCAGGCGCGAGCTGGTCAGGAACAGCACGGTGCAACCAGCAAATGCGGCATGGCCTTGCAGTTCGGAGATGAATTTTTTCGTGTCGATCGGCGAGTCGGCTTTGGAGCGTGCATTGAGCAGGCCGTCGACGACCATGACGGTCGCCTTCTGCCGAGTGATTTCACGTCGCAGCAGCTTCACGACTTCATCGAGGCCTTCGTTTTCCAGCGTATCGAATGCGCTGACAAACTGAATTTCCGCGCCGACTCGCGAAGCGTCGAAAAAACTCATGGTCGACAGGAACTGGAACAGGCGGTCGTGGGACTCGGCCAGCAACGTGGCGACCAGCACACGGCCGCCGTTGCGGGCATGGTGAAACCCTAGCTGGTTGGCAAGGATGGTCTTGCCGGAGCCCGGGCGCCCTTGAATGATGTATGAAGCGCCGGCGACAAAGCCCCCCTGAAGCAGCGCGTCGAGCCCTTCGATCCCGCTTTGAAGGCGTTTTAGCTTTTCCACAATGCGACCCTGATCTGAATAAACAGGCTTGTTCAGCCGAATGAGTGAAATGCTAACGCCATTTCCGGTTGAGGGCCATAAAGGCTGGGGAAAAGTAGCGTTTTTGCAATGTGAACCTGGCACGTGACTGCTCGGGATCAGGGGGTAGTGACAAGCCCGGCACAGGAAGATTCGATTTTTCGAAACCCGGAAGCCGATTACATCCATAGGCGCTGCTGCGGACCATGAGGGTAACGCTTGCCACTTTGCTTTCATGAAATCGTCACAAAACTGCTGCAGAGTTCGGGAGCCCGTAATCACTAGGTGTCATTTAATGAAAAGTTTGATGAAGTCTGCTGCGCTCGCCATTGCGGTATCTCTTTGTGCCACCTCGGCCTCCTTTGCAGCAGAAAATGTTCGCCTGACGGGGTCCGGAGCAAGTTTCCCGGCGCCGATCTATCTGACCTGGTTCAAGGATTTCAGCAAGAAATCCGATGGCGTCACTGTCGATTACCAATCCAAGGGCAGTGGCGCGGGCGTACAGGACTTCTTGAACAAAACCGTGGATTTCGCTGCCAGTGACTCGGCAATGAAAGACGAAGATATCGCCAAGGTCGCCGAAGGCGTGCAGTTGCTGCCAATGACCGCCGGTGAAATCGTGCTGGCCTATAACCTGCCGGGCAATCCCAAGGGTCTGAAGCTGCCACGCGACGTCTATTCCAACATTTTCCTGGGCAAGATCACGCGCTGGAACGATCCGCAGATCGTCGCAGCCAACCCGGACCTGAAACTCTCCGATACGCCGATCACGGTTGTCGTGCGTGCAGATTCCAGCGGTACGACCGCGGTATTCACCAAGCACCTGGCAACCGTCAACGCCGAGTTCAAGCAGGCGTTGGGTGAGGGCAACACCGTCAACTGGCCGGCCAGTGACAAGTTCATCAAATCGCCAAAAAACGATGGCGTAACCGCTACCGTACGCCAGACCCCTGGTGCGATTGGTTACATCGAATATGGCTTCGCCAAGCTGGCCAAGGTCGACTTCGCGCAGTTGCAGAACAAGGCTGGCAATTACGTCGTGCCAAACGCCGAAAGCGGTGCCGAGGCCTTGGCGGCGGTGAAGATGCCGGAAAACCTGGTGGCCTGGCTGCCTGATCCGGACGGTGCCAAGTCCTATCCGATCACCTCTTATACCTGGATGATTTTCCGCAAGGACAATGGCAACCCGGCCAAGGCCAAGGCCATGCGTGAAATGGTCGAATACAGCCTGACCGAGGGGCAGAAGATTGCCGATTCGATGGGTTACATCCCGTTGCCGCAATCGGTCGTCGAACAGGTTCGCAAAGCGTCCGCCAACATTCAGTAACGCCGTGAGGTCTCTCTCGGCGTGTGCGTCTGCGCCACGCCGGGAGAGTTTTCCCCCTGTTCCGGACTTAGCCCATGAACAAACCTTTTGTCGTACCGGTTAATCCCGACTCTGCCTGCCAGCCACCCTCGACGAAGGATTTCCTGGTTGATCGCACCTTCCGCGCGCTGGCGCGCATCGGTGTGGTACTGATTCTGGCGCTGGTATTTGCACTGGTGTTCGAAGTCGGACGCAAGGCACTTCCCGGTATGGAGAAGCACGGCTTCGATGTGCTTCTGGGCAGCGTATGGGACGTCAACCAAGGCAAATACGGCATTCTGCCAGCCATCTGGGGCACGCTTTACAGCGCCTTGATCGCGTTGCTGATCGCCGGTGTTTTTGGCGTGAGCATGGCGATTTTCCTGACCCAGGATTTCCTGCCGACCAAGCTCGCTGCGCTGTTTCGCACCATCGTCGAACTGCTCGCAGCCATTCCCAGCGTGGTCTATGGCCTGTGGGGGATCTATGTGGTGATTCCGGCAATTCGGCCGCTGACGACCTGGTTGAACAGCGAACTGGGCTGGATACCTTTTTTCGGCACGTCCCTGAGCGGTCCGGGCCTGCTGCCCGCAGCGCTGGTGCTCGCGATCATGATTCTGCCGACCATTGCCGCCGTTTCGCAGGACGCGCTGACGGCTGTGCCGATGAAAACCAAACAGGCCGCGTACGGCATGGGCACAACCCATTGGGAAGCGATTCTCAAGGTGATGGTGCCTTCGGCCGCCACCGGCATTTTCGGCTCTCTGGTGCTGGGCCTGGGGCGCGCGTTGGGTGAAACGATGGCGCTGGCCATGCTGGTCGGCAATGCCAACAACATTTCCCTCTCGCTGTTTGCACCGGCCAACACGCTTGCCGCTCTGCTGGCGCTGAACTTCCCCGAAGCCGGACCGAACGAGATCGAGGTGTTGATGTATGCCGCGCTGGTGCTGATGTTGATTACGCTCATCGTCAACATTTTCGGCTCGATGATCATGATGTACGCCCAACGGGGTAACAAGTGATGACTGATCTGACCGCAGCAACAGACCTGACGGCGCCAACCGGTGCGATGCCCAGCTTGCAACGCAGATTCGAAGGCCGTGCGCTGCGCAGCCTGATCCTGACCACCCTGGTCTGGGCAGGTGCTTTGCTGGCCAGCGTGCCGCTGATTTCCGTGCTCTACATGCTGATCACTCGTGGTGGCGCGCGTCTGAACCTGGAAGTCTTTACCGAACTGCCGCCGACCGGCTTCGAGATGGGCGGCGGTTTCGGCAACGCGATGGCGGGTACCTTTGTGATGGTCGGTATCGCGGCAGCGATCGCGGTGCCGGTCGGGATCATGGCGGCCATTTTTCTGGCTGAACTGGGGCCGGACAGCAAGCTGGGGAACGCCGCGCGTTTTGCCGCCAAGATGCTTACGGGCCTGCCATCAATCCTGGCAGGTGTATTTGCCTACGCCTTGGTAGTGATGACCACCGGCACGTATTCGGCACCGGCAGGTGGCGTGGCGCTCGCCGTCCTGATGCTGCCTATCGTGGTGCTGACCGCCGAAGAGTCGATGCGGATGGTGCCCAAGATCATGAAAGATGCTGCTTATGGCATGGGCTGCACTCGCTCGCAGGTCATCTGGAAGATCATCTTGCCGACCGGCATGCCGGCGATCCTGACTGGCGTGATGCTCGCCGTGGCGCGTGCCGCAGGCGAGACGGCACCGCTGTTGTTTACCGCGCTGTTCAGCAACTACTGGATCTACCACCAGGGCAATCTCGATGTCATGAATCCGACTGCCTCATTGGCGGTGCTGATCTACAACTTCTCCGGCATGCCTTTCGATAACCAGCTCGAGCTCGCATGGGCGGCCTCGTTGGTGCTGGTGATGATCGTGCTGTTCGTGAACATCATCAGCCGGATCTTCGGCAAGCCCAAGTATTAAGAACGGGAGCATCTGATTTTGAACGTATCCACTGCGCAAATTGCCGCTCCTTTTGTCACCCAGGCGCCTGTAGTCATGGACTGCAAACTGGACAAGATTTTCTACGGCAACTTCATGGCAGTACGTGACAGCCACGTGCCCATCGAGAAAAACAAGATCACCGGATTCATCGGTCCCTCAGGCTGCGGCAAAAGCACCGTGCTGCGCAGCCTCAACCGCATGAACGATCTGGTGAAGGGCTTTCGTTTCGAGGGCCATGTGCATTTCCTCGGGCAGGACGTCTACGGCAAGGGCGTCGATCCGGTGGTCGTGCGCCGCTACATCGGCATGGTGTTTCAACAGCCTAACCCGTTCTCGATGAGCATCTTCGACAACGTGGCGTTTGGTCTTCGCCTCAACCGCTACAAGGGCGATATCGGCGACCGCGTCAAGCATGCGCTGCAAGGCGCCGCGCTGTGGGACGAAGTCAAGGACAAGCTCAAGGTCAGCGGCCTGTCGCTCTCCGGTGGCCAGCAACAACGCCTGTGTATCGCCCGGGCGATCGCCACTGAGCCGGAAGTCCTGCTGCTGGATGAGCCTTGTTCGGCACTCGACCCGATCGCCACCCGACGCGTCGAAGAATTGATGGTCGAGTTGAAGAAGGACTACACCATCGCACTGGTGACCCACAACATGCAGCAAGCCATCCGTGTTGCTGACACCACGGCGTTTTTCTCGGTGGATATTTCCCAGGGCACACGCACCGGTTATCTGGTCGAGATGGGCCCGACGGCGCAGATCTTCGACAACCCGCGTGAACAGATGACCGGCGATTACATCAGCGGCAAGTTCAGCTAAGTCACAGCACCGGTCACGGCCGCCTACCTGCACAAGCCAAATGGATTTGGCGGGCATCGGTGGACATTTACCAAGCGTTTCCAAGGAGCTCCAATGCCTGCCACGCATCGCCTTGATTTGCCTGCGATTGAACGCGCGCTGCGGAAAGTGCAGAGCCGTTTCACCGAACTCAGCCGGCACTTCACCGAGCCCCGGGACCCGTTCACTGACGAAGTTCTGCACAATATGCTTGAAGGCTATGCGTTGGTTGACGAATATGTTGCCCGCGGCGTCGACCTGTTCGATCTGCAGCAACTGAACCTGATGCTGGAGATCAATGCCACAGTGCTTTGTGGCCGGGATCCGGCGCGCCGGCTGGAATACGCCCAGCATCTGGCAGCCACCGAGGCGCATTTCTTCAACAATGTTGAGGGCGGCATCAAGGACTTGTACAACTGGTATTGCGCTTATCGCAGTGAGTCAGTCTGGAAGCGTGCAGCGGGTGTCTATGTGCGCATTCTGAGCAAGCCGCAGCTGTTTATCGAAGGCAACAACCGCAGTGGCTCGCTGATTGTCAGCTACCTGCTCATGCGGGCGGGGCTGCCTCCATTCGTGTTGACCCTGGAAAACGCCGAGGGCTATTTCAACCCGTCTTCGGTCATCCGCAACTCCGCCAAGCATGGCGTCAAGGCGTTGTACGAATTGCCCAAGATCAAGAAAAAATATGCAGCATTCCTGGAAGAACAGGCGCCCGATCCAATGAAGTTCTTTCTCAAAGGCAAGCCTTTGCCTCTCTCGCAGAGTAGTAATTGATGAGCTGGGCTCCAGCATTTGCCAGATTGAAAACCTTCGGCAGCCGGGCAGGGCAGGCTGTCCGCTGGGCTTTGCCGCAGTTGTTCGAACGTCAGCGCATACGGATTTCGTTCGATATCGATGACACGCTCGCTTGCCAGCTTCATCACTGCGCGGTCGAGAACAGTCGACTACCGGCCTGTATTCATCGCTGGTTGGGTGAGCCGTTGCGGATGGGCACGCGATCGCTGATCCGAGAGCTGCGTCGCCAGGATTGCAGTGTCTGGGTCTACACCTCATCCGGGCGCACGCCGTCCTATATCAGGCGTTGGTTGGCGCTTTATGGCATCCGCGTCGACGGCGTGGTCAACAGTGTGCTGCACAACCGTGCCCTGACGGCGCACGGAATGTCGAATTCGCCTTCCAAGTATCCGCCAGCGTTCGATATCGACTTGCATGTCGATGACTCCGAAGGCGTGCAGATTGAAGGCAAGGATCATGGCTTCCGGGTGGTCGTGGTGCATCCCGAGGATGATCGCTGGGCGCAGAAAGTGCTGGATTCGGTGGCCAAGATCCAGGCGCAGCTCGCCTGGCAGCAAATGCGCAGACCTCAGGCGCCGGTGCAACAGCGTGCGGAGGCTGTCTTTGAGTCGCTTGGCTGAGCGAGTACACATTGGCTATCTGGACAGCAGCGCCTCAGGTGTACGAGGCACTGCTGTGAAATGACTCAACAGATGCGCAAACGCTGCTGTGCAAACATGTCTCGCAGAAACGACAAAGCCCTGAGTAATCAGGGCTTTGTTGTACATAAGATGGCGGAGGCGATGGGATTCGAACTCATGGACCTGTTACAGTCGACGGTTTTCAAGACCGTTGCCTTAAACCACTCGGCCACACCTCCGTTTGCGTTGCGGGCGCCATAATACCTGAATGAAACACACTGTCAAACTCTCTGCATGGCTTGTTACAGAGCGTCTGTTATGATCTTTGCGACTGAACGTTTCAAACCAACAGGAGTGTCGCCATGCGCGAACAGGATTACGCAGTTAATAACAGCGTGCAGGCTGAGCAGCTAGAGGTTAGCCGCGTCCTGCGCAACACTTATGGTCTCTTGGCTCTGACCCTCGCATTCAGCGGTGTGATGGCCTTCGTAGCCCAGCAGATGCGTGTCGGCTATCCGAACATTTTCGTGGTGCTGATCGGCTTCTACGGGCTGTTCTTCCTCACCAACAAACTCCGTGATTCCGCGTGGGGCCTGGTGTCCGCCTTTGCGTTGACCGGTTTCATGGGTTTCCTGCTCGGCCCGATCCTCAACCGTTACCTGGGCATGCAGGGCGGCGCTGAAGTGGTCAGCTCGGCGTTCGCCATGACCGCGCTGGTGTTCGGTGGTCTGTCGGCCTACGTGCTGATCACCCGCAAGGACATGAGCTTCCTCGGTGGCTTCATCACCGCCGGTTTCTTTGTCCTGCTGGGCGCTACGCTGGCGAGCTTCTTCTTCCAGATCAGCGGCCTGCAACTGGCGATCAGCGCCGGCTTCGTGCTGTTCTCGTCGGTCTGCATTCTGTTCCAGACCAGCGCGATCATCCACGGCGGCGAGCGCAACTACATCATGGCGACCATCAGCCTGTATGTATCGATCTACAACCTGTTCGTCAGCCTGCTGCAACTGTTCGGCATCATGAGCCGCGACGACTGATCGTAATGGCTGCAATAAAAAACCCGCTTCGGCGGGTTTTTTATCGTCTGGAGAAAAGTGTCTGCTCAGTTGATGACGATGCTGCCGTCCACTTGCTGACGGTAGATCGTGTAGGGCAGCAGCAAAGTATCGAGCGCGCCGGACACCACGGCGTCCACCAGCACCACCGGAATGGCCGCGTTGCGGTGATCATCGGGATCGATGCCTGAGGCCAGCGGAGCGTTCAGCGTGCAGAAGTCATAAGCGAGGCCGCTGTAGATTCTCGGTACCGCGCCGCAATAGCTTTTCTGCTGCTTGAGCCCGTCAATGGCAGCCTGGTCGTCGCGCGCCACCGTTTGAATCGTGCCACAACCGCCGAGCAGCAGGGCCGCGAGCAGTATTGCCTGAATTTTCATAGCGCCATTCCTTAGCCGCGAAAAACCCCAATCTACCCTGATCATTGGTAAAAGACACCTACGCCATCGGTGGCAGGCGTCGCTTGACCGGGGTCTTCTTGACGATCGCGGTGTTGGTTTCGGCCAACGTATTCAGTCGGTCTAGCAGGGTATCGAGCTGTTCCATCGAGCGCACGTGCAGGCGGGCGATAAAACAGTCGTCACCGGTGACCTTGTCGCACTCGGTGAACTCCGGAATCGACATGATCTGCCGCTCAACCTCCTGCAATTGCCCTGGCAGCGGCCGCACACGGACGATCGCCTGCAACTGATAGCCGAAGCATTTCGGATCGATCTCCACCGTGTAGCCCTTGAGCACGCCGCGCTCTTCCAGGCGCCGCAACCGCTCTGCCACGCTAGGCGATGACAGGCCGCTGATCTGCGCCAGCGCTTTGAGCGAGCGCCGCGAGTCTTCCATCAGCGCGCTGATAAGGATCTGATCGATATCGTCAGTCACATTCAAACTCCGGATTAGGCAAAGGACGCAAATCACCCTCGATAAAAAAGGCAAAAACCAAGTTTAGCCTGCTTTATGCGCTGGAGCAGCGCGAGGTGCGCTTGGCATACTTTTGCCATGCTTCAGACACAACCTCAGGAGAAGATGATGGACAACGCAATCCGCCGCGGCTCGCTGGAAATGACCGCCGCCATGCTGATATCGGGGACGATCGGCTGGTTTGTGCTGGTGTCCGGGCAACCGGTGCTCGACGTGGTGTTCTGGCGCTGCGTGTTCGGCGCCGGCACCTTGCTGTTGGTCTGCGCCGCGTTCGGCTTCCTGCGTCCGGGAATGCTGACCCGCACAACGTTTCTGCTGGCGGTGCTCAGTGGCATGGCGATTGTCGGCAATTGGGTGCTGCTGTTCGCATCCTATTCCCGCGCCTCGATTGCCATCGGCACCGCAGTCTATAACGTGCAGCCATTCATGCTGGTCGGCCTGGCGGCGTTGTTCCTCGGCGAGAAAATTACCCTGCAGAAGCTGTTCTGGCTGGCGATTTCGTTCATGGGCATGCTGGCGATCGTCAGCGCCCATGGCACGCAAGGCGAGGAGGATAACGATTACTTGATGGGAATTGCCCTGGCGTTGGGCGCGGCGTTTCTGTATGCGATCGCGGCACTGATCATCAAGCGCCTGACCGGCACGCCGCCGCACCTGATCGCGCTGATTCAAGTCTGCACCGGTGTGCTGTTGCTCGCGCCTTTTGCGCATTTCGATGCGTTGCCGGCGGGCGCCGATGCGTGGGCCAGTCTGCTGACTCTCGGGATCGTGCACACCGGTCTGATGTACGTCTTGCTGTACGGCGCGATTCAAAAATTGCCGACGGCATTGACCGGCGCGCTGTCCTTTATCTATCCGATCGCGGCAATTTTCGTTGACTGGTTCGCCTTCGGCCATCGCCTCCAATTGCTGCAGTGGATCGGCGTGGCGGCGATCCTGCTGGCCGCCGCCGGCATGCAACAAGGTTGGGGCTGGAAAGCCCGGCGGCTGGCGGCACAATAAGGATCAGATGTTCCAGCGCGGTGCGGTTGCTGCCAAGCGCTGGCGCATCTCGCTGATATTGGCCGCCAGTTGCCGGGTCAGCATCCGGTAGCCGTCGAGCGTATTGGCGACTGGCGCATCAAGGTCCGCTGCTGGCAGCTCCATCGGTCGCTCCAGCCGTTGCGAGGCCCCGGTTTTCAACGCGCGAGCCATGCCGATCAGCTGCACACGAATCTGCCGGTGCTCAGCCTTCAGTGCCGTTTGCAGATATGCCGTGGCCTGCGGGTCGCTTGCGTTGGGGCGGATATTGCCGAGGATCTCCAGCGTGCTGATGCACATGCGCAGGTTGCGCTGAATCGCGTCGAGCTCGGTCATGGAGATTTTCACTTCCTTGGACACCGACGGCATCAGCGAGCGCAATTGCACCATCACCGCGCCGACTTTGCTCATCAGCCGCACATGCTCGTCGGCGCTGACCGCTTCACCGTTGATGATGCGCCCGTACACTGTGGCGCAGTCGCGCAAGGCGTCGGCGAGGTTGTAACGCCACGAGTAGACCGCGTACAGCGGCAGGGCGAAGGAAAACGCCAGGGCGAGGGCGATGCCGATCAGGATGTCGACGCCGCGCCACAGACCATCGGTGATCGGGTTGTCGCCATGCCCGGCGACGATGAACACCGTGATGGCGGAGAGCAGGGCGGTGTAGCCGCCCTTGCCGATCGCGTGATACGAGAAAAAACCGCACACCACGGCCATGGAAAAATAGGTCAGCCACGGCATGCCCAGCCAGGCGTGCTGCGCCACTAGGGCCAATCCGACCCCCGCGCCGATCAGGGTGCCGATAGCGCGCTCGGCGGCTTTTTTGCCGATGTTGCCGTGGTGCTGCAAACCGCCGATCACCACCAGCATGGTCACCGATGCCCATTCGCCGTGGGGCAGATTGATGCCAGTGGTCAGCAGAATCGTCGCCAGCAACCCCAGCGCCACCCGCACGGAATGGATCAGTCGGGCGTGACGGTAGCGCCGATACGGGTCCAGCAGCGGACGCAGGATACGGCGCAACAGCGGTGGCAGGCGGTGGGTGCTGTAAGTAGTCAGTGCGAACCTCGTGAGTCAGTCAAATCAATGGAAGGGGAAAATGTAATTCATCCAGGCGGACATGCGCAGCAGGATTTTGCGCATCGCGCCGATGTGATGAAAGTGCTGACTGTACAGCGCCGCTTGCCCGTAGGCGCCGCCCGGCATGAGCGCGCTGTATTCGGCGAACGCCGGGTCAGTGATTTCAATGATCACTGGCACCCGTCCGGCCGGTGGCGAGCCGGTGTAGCTGATCAGGGTACCGGAAGGTTGCACCTGGCCCTCTGCGATCACCCCGATAACGCTTTTCACTCGCCCCGCGAAGACTTTGCCGGGAATGCCATCGAAGGCGACTTCGGCCTCGTCGCCCACGGTCAGACGCAGCAGGCTGTTCTGACGCATCCAAGCGGCGAAGTACTGACCTTCCTGCGGAATAAACACCATCGACGGGCGCAGCGGCAGCTTGCTCGCCATCATTCCCGGGCGCAGCGAAACGTGGGTGACGAAGCCTTTGCTCGGCGCTCGAACCACAGTGTTGTCCAGCTCGAACTGCGCATTGTCCAGTTGCGCCTGCAGATCGTCGGTGCGGGCAATGGCCGCATCCAGTTCACGCTGGGTGCCGAAGTTGCGGCGAATCAGTTCGGTGATGCGGTAGCGGTCGCCCTTGGCTGCAACCAGTTGCGCCTTCAGCGATTTCAGGCGGTTCTGGAAAGGCGTGGGATCGATGCGGAACAGCACGTCGCCTTTTTCCAGGGGTTCGTTGCCCTTTACCGGCACGTCGATAACCTGGCCGCTGACGATCGGAATGACCGGCACCGAGACAAAGTAGGAGCGCGCCACTTCGGAATAGGGATGGTTGTAGTTCATGGTGAAAATCAGCGCGCCGACGATCAGCACGCCACCCAGAACAGCGGTGGGCACCGTCCATTTGTTCAGCGGAATACGGAAGATCTTGAAAATCGCGACGCAGAGCGCGGCATACGTGAGGATGAGCAACAGATCCATGCTCAGATCCCCCGGCTGTCAGATTGAGGCGCAACCGGCGACTGCGCTTCGAGCCGCTCGATCCTGGCTTGCAGCTCGACGACCTGCTGCTCCAGTTGATTGACGTGATTCTGAATGGGTTTGCCATCGCCAAAACCCCAACCGCGATCCTCGCGATAGGCCATCGCCCAGATCCACAGAAACGGCCACAGCGCATGCAGGGTAAACAGGCTGACCCAGCCCGTGGCATGGATTGCGTCCTGGTGTGGGTGGTTGCGGTGGACAGCGATCTCGTACGGGATGTCATGCAGCACGATGATCCCGTAAAACAGCACGAGACCGACAAAAACCAACAGACCCAATGCGAAGTAATCGAGCATGGTCAGCCTCCCGGGCATCCAGCAATGCTGGGCTGAGTGTAGTCACTGAATCGCCGGGGGGCTGACGGATCGGCAGGATCATTAATCCTGCCGATCACCCGTCAAAAGATGTAATCGGTGGTCAGGAAACTCGAATCACGCCCGCGAATGATCTCGCTGATCAGGTCCTTGTTGCTCTCCTGGAATTTGGTCGCCACCAGCGTACGAATCGAAAACACCCGCAATGCATCGTGAACCGAGAGCGTGCCTTCGGCGGAGTTCTTGCGACCGTTGAACGGGTAAGTGTCCGGGCCGCGCTGGCACTGGGCGTTGAGGTTGATCCGCCCGACCTGGTTGGCGAAAGTGTCGACCAGCCGGCCGACCGCCACCGGGTTGGTGCCGAAGATGCTCAACTGCTGGCCGAAATCGGATTCCAGCACATAGTCAATCACGGTATCGAGGTGGCGGTACGGCACGATGGGCACGACCGGGCCGAACTGTTCTTCCTGATACACGCGCATCTGCGGGTTCACCGGATAGAGCACTGCCGGGTAGAAGAACGAGGCATGGGACTCGCCACCATTCGGGTTGACCACCTGGGCGCCTTTGCTTTGCGCATCCGCGACCAGACCATGCAGATAATCGACCTTGCCCGACTCCGGCAGCGGCGTCAGCGCCACGCCGCTGTCCCAGGGCATGCCCGGTTTCAGCGTGGCCAGCTTGGCGTTGAATTTCTCGATGAAACTGTCGACCACGTCTTCATGCACGAAGAGGATTTTCAGTGCGGTGCAGCGCTGGCCGTTGAACGACAGCGAACCGGTGACGGCCTCGCTGACGGCGTTGTCGAGATCGACTTCGGGCAAGACGATGCCCGGGTTCTTGGCATCCAGACCGAGGGCAGCGCGCAAACGGTGTGGTTTTGGGTGCAGCTTCTTCAGGTCACTGGCAGCCTTGTTGGTGCCGATGAAGGCGAAGATGTCGATCTTGCCGCTGGCCATCAAAGCGCTGACGGTCTCACGGCCGCTGCCATAGATGACGTTGATCACGCCGCTCGGGAAGCTGTCGCGGAAGGCTTCGAGCAACGGCCGAATCAGCAGCACGCCGAGCTTGGCCGGTTTGAACACTACGGTGTTGCCCATGATCAGCGCCGGAATCAGCGTGGTGAAGGTTTCGTTCAGCGGGTAGTTGTAAGGCCCCATGCACAAGGCGACGCCGAGCGGCACGCGGCGGATCTGGCCGAGGGTGTCCTGCTCCAGCTCGAAGCGGCTGGAGCGGCGGTCGAGTTCTTTCAATGCGTTGATGGTGTCAACGATGTAATCGCAGGTGCGATCGAACTCTTTTTCCGAGTCCTTGAGGTTCTTGCCGATCTCCCACATCAGCAGCTTGACCACGGCCTCGCGCTGCTCGCGCATGCGGCCGAGAAACGCTTCGACATGCTGGATGCGCTCGGCCACGCGCATGGTCGGCCACAGACCTTGGCCGCGATCGTAAGCGCGAACGGCAGCGTCGAGAGCGGTGAGGGCGGTGTCGGCATCCAGCAGCGGCGTGCTGCCGAGGATCACCTGTTCTTCGCCGTTTGCGCTTTTCAGATAAACCGGGCTGCGCACCTGCGCGAGAGGGCCGTCCCAGCGGCGCAATTGACCATCGACCAGGTATTCACGCTGCTCGACCTGAGCGTCGAGGCGATATTTTTCCGGGATGTCGCTGACCGAAGGGAACAGGTTGCCAAGGATGTTTGCTGTGGTCATGTCACTACCCTGTGTTGAAGTCGGCGTGCCGATTGAAAGTCTTGTGAAGGTTATACGCCTGAACGGGCCGGGATTTAACCCTGTGAATGTCACGCGAATGTCACGCACCCGTGCAACCGCAGTCCACCCTGTGGGAGCGAGCCTGCTCGCGAAGGCGGCGGCACATCCAACATCCTCATTGCCTGACACAGCGCTTTCGCGAGCAGGCTCGCTCCCACGGTCGATCGTTTAAATCAGTCAGTCTGTCTTCGGTAATGAAGCTTTTATGACAAAAGTTCGGTAGCCCTTTGCCAGTCCGGTCATGCCTGTGTAACGCGCTTGAGGGGCCTTTCGGGGCGCACTTTGCAAGCCGAGGCGGGACGCCGGGAGTGAGGCAATGGGGACTATGGAACGCTATTCGAAAGTGGGCATGCAGGAGCTCGATCAACGCCTGTCGAAGATCGTCGAAGCGGCGCGCAAGAAGCCGGTTTCGGTGTATCGCTACGGCGCGCCGTGGGTCTGGATCGTCTCGCAGGAGGACTGGCAGGGTGCTTTGAAAGAAGTGTCCAGCTACATTCCACCGGGCCATTCGCTGGTGTTGCTGCGCCCGCAGATCGACGATCTGCTCGACGCCCACCAGGACCTGCTGCACGACCTCAATGCCGCACCCGGCATGCTCATTCCCGCGCAGACGGTGATGCACGTCCTGCTCCTGCAATTGCTGTATTCGGTGCCCAGCGAACAGCAGCTCTATGAACAGCTGAACTACAACCTGCTGTTCCGCTGGTTTGTCGGCCTCGGCCTGAACCAGAAAGTCTGGAGTTTCACCGCCCTCAGCCGTGACATCGCCACGCTGCTCAACGAGCCGCGCGCGGTGCTGCTGATTCAGAAAATCATCGGCGAAGTGTTCTGCGGTGCCTTGCTGCAAATGCCCGAGTTCTCGCTGAACTTTGCGCTGTTGCATACCTGGCTGGGCAAGCACGCCTGCGCCACAACGATCAGCAATTGACGCAGCACACCGGGCGCTAACGCCCACAGGTCATCGCGAATTTCAGGGGGTAATGTGGAACGGATTTTCACGTCACGGCTGGCGCTGTGGGGCTGGCTGCTGGTGACGGCGGGCGCGCAGCCTGCGCTGGCCGAGGAGGGCACAGAAGCGCCCGCCGCGCAGCGACTGGTCGACGTCAACGAATACTTCGTGCGCGGCAATACCGTGCTCGATGCCCGGGCGATCGAAGAAGCGGTCTACCCGTTTCTCGGCCCGCAGAAAGCCTTGAGCGACATCGAAGGCGCCCGCGATGCGTTGCAGAAGGCCTATCAGGAGCGCGGCTATCAGTCGGTGTTTGTCGAGCTGCCCGAGCAGGCGGTGGCCGATGGCATCGTCTATCTGCAAGTCAGCGAAACCAAGGTCGGCCGGGTGCGCGTGGTCGGCGCCAAACACTATTCGCCGCTGGACATTCGCGACAACGTACCGGCGCTGAAGGAAGGCGAGGTGCCGGACTTCGCCAAGGTCCAGGGCGAACTCGCGCAGCTCAACAAGACCCCCGGTCGCCAGGTCATGCCTTTGGTGCGCGAGGGTCAGCGCCCCGGCACCATGGATGTCGACTTGCAGGTCGAAGACCAGAACCCGTGGACGGCCAGCGTCGGCCTCAATAACGACTACAGCGTCGACACCGAAAAGCTGCGCAGCGTCACCAGCCTCGGTTACAACAACCTCTGGCAGCTCGGCCACAGCGTCAACCTGACGTTCTTCACCGCGCCGCAGGAAACCGACAACGCCAAGGTCTGGTCCGGGTCCTACACCGCGCCGCTGAGCGAGCGCTGGAGCGTGCAGTTCTCCGGTTACCAGTCCGACAGCAACGTCGCCACCATCGGCGGCAGCAACGTGCTCGGCAAGGGTCACAGCTACGGCGTCGCGGCGATTTACACATTGCCCTCGAGCGGCAATTGGTCGAACTCGTTGTCGGCCGGGATCGACTTCAAGGACTTCGACGAGCGCCTGAGCCTGTCCGGCGAAAGCGACAAGGTGCCGCTGAAATACGCGCCGTTCACCTTCGCCTACAACGGCTTTCGTTACAGCGAAAAGAGCCAGCTCGGCCTCGGCCTGAGTCTGGTTGCCGCCACCCGCAGCGTGTTCGGCTACGGCAGCGACGACGAAGACTTCGACTACAAACGCTATCGCGCCAAACCGAGTTTCGCCGTGCTCAAGGGCGACACCAACTACACCTGGACCTTTGACAACGACTGGCAGAGCGCAAGCAAAGCCGCATTCCAACTCGCCTCGGGGCCGCTGGTTTCCAACGAACAATTCTCCGCCGGTGGCGCCACCTCGGTGCGCGGCTATCTCGCGGCAGAGCGCACCGCCGATGACGGCTATTTGCTCAGCCAGGAATTGCGCACACCGTCGCTGGCGAAATTTGCCGGCACGTGGATGCAGGACTGGCGCTTCTACGCCTTCGCCGAGGGTGCGCAACTTTACCTGCGCGACGAACTGCCGGATCAGGACGCCAATTACGCCCTGGCCAGCGTCGGCCTCGGCACCCGCGCCAGCCTGAGTAAATGGCTGTCCGGCAGCCTCGACTGGGGCTACCCGCTACTCGAAGGGCCGAACACCTCAAAGCAGGAATCGCGCCTGCACTTCAACCTCCAAGCCACTTTCTAACGGAGCACGTCCATGCAACGCCTCTTCCTTTCGTTGTTGATCTGCCTGGGCTTCGTGCTCCCGGCCACGGCTCAGGCCTGGTGGCAGGACGACTGGCATTACCGTAAACAGATCGCCGTCGACACCACGCCACAAGGCGCGGCGATCAATCAGGCGCTCGGCCGCACCGCGCTACTGGTGCGCCTGCACACCGGCAACTTCACCTTCGACGGCGTGAAAGAGGACGGCTCCGATCTGCGCTTCGTCGCGGCGGATGACAAAACCGTGCTCAACCACCAGATCGAAAGTTTCGACGCGCTGATGGGCATGGCGCTGATCTGGGTTGATGTGCCGAATGTAGAGGGCGGTCAGCGTCAGGACATCTGGATGTACTACGGCAACCAGAAAGCCCCGGCCACTGGCAACGGCCAACTCACTTTCGATCCGAATTACACCGCGCTGTATCACTTCGACGGCGCCACCGGCACCCCGGCGAAAGACACCACGGCGTACGGCAACACCGCGCAAAGCGCGACCGGCACAGCGATTGATGGCGTCGTCGGGCGTGCCTTGCAGTTCAGCGGCCAGCCGTTGTTGCTGCCAGCCAGTCCGTCGCTACAACATAACGCGGGCAGTGCGTTCACCTTCAGTGCCTGGCTGCGTCTGGATCAGGCCAGCGGCGAGCAAGTGATACTGGCGCGTCGCGAAGGCTCGCAGAGCCTGCTGATCGGCGTCAGCCAAGGCCTGCCGTTCGTGGAAATCGACGGCCAGCGCGCTGCTGCCACCCAGGCGCTGGCGCCGGCGCAATGGCAACACGTTGCGCTGACCGCCGAGGGCTCGAAAGTCACCCTGTATATCAACGGTCGCGAAAGTGCTGCGTTGGCCCAGGCGATGCCGGCGTTCAACTCGGTCATGGCCATCGGCGCCGATCTGCAGGAAGGCGCGTTCCAGCCATTCGCTGGCGCTATTGATGAGCTGCGCCTGTCGAAAGTCGCCCGTCCGGCCGCGTTGTTGCTGGCCGATGCCACCTCGCAAGGCGCCGAGTCGAAACTGGTGGCTTACGGCGTCGATGAAGAGCAGTCCGGCTTTGGCTTCGGCAGCCTCGGCTTCCTGCTCAACGCGGTGCCAGTCGACGCCTGGGTGATCATCGCCGTGCTGGTGCTGATGATGTTCCAGTCGTGGATCATCATGCTGCGCAAGAACCGCAGCCTCAGCCGCGTCACCGCTGCCAACGAAGACTTCCGCGTGCAATTCGCCAAGGTCGGCACGCGTCTGGAAATGTTCGCCGACGATGCGCAACTGGCTCAGCGTCTGCAGCATTCGTCGCTGTGGCGCCTGTATCTGGTGGCGGTCAAAGAGATCCGTACCCGTCGCGAGCAGGGCGCCGATACCTCCTCGGTTTCAGCGGCAACCATCGAAGCCATCCGCTGCTCCATGGATGGCGTGCGCACCCGCGAGAACCAGCAACTGAGTTCGAAACTCTCGACCCTGTCCAACGCCATCGCCGGCGGTCCGTATATCGGCCTGCTCGGTACGGTGCTGGGGATCATGGTGGTGTTCCTCGGCACGGCAATGGCCGGCGACGTCAACATCAACGCCATCGCTCCCGGTATGGCCGCCGCGCTGTTGGCCACGGCGATGGGCCTGTTCGTCGCGATCCCCGCGCTGTTTGGCTACAACCGCCTGATCACCCGCAACAAGGAAGTCAGCGCCGACATGCGCGTATTCGTCGACGAGTTCATCACCCGGCTGGCGGAAATGCACGGCGAGAGCCAGTTCAGTGAGGCGTCGCACCCGCGCGGCCATCATGCCAACCACTCCGTACCGGCCTGAGGAGCACTGCCATGGCGTCCGTAAATGCCTCCCACGACGATGATGACGATGCCGCAGTCGACAGCATCAACATCACCCCACTGGTCGATGTGCTGATGGTGGTGCTGGTGATGTTCATCCTCACCGCTACCGCGCAGGTCTCCGGGATCCAGATCAACCTGCCTAAGGCCAGCGCTTCGGTGTCGCTGTCCGAAGCCAAGACCAAGGCGATCTCGGTCAACGACGGCGGCCAGGTGTTCCTCGATGCCTATCCGGTCACTTTGGCCGAGCTGGAAGAGCGCCTGCGCATCGAGAAAGCGCAAAGCCCGGATTTCCCGGTGATCGTGCGCGGCGATGCGACGGTGCAGTACCAGAAAGTCATCGAAGTACTCGATCTGCTGCGCCGGCTCGAACTGTCCCAGGTCGGTCTCGTTACCGGCAAACCGAGTCAGGGCTGAGTCATGACCGCACAACTCCCGATCGAACCGCCGCCCGTGAAAAAGTCGCCGTTGCGCTATGTGAAGTGGGGCGCCGGACTGCTGGTCGGCGCACTCGCCGCGTGGTTCCTCTGGCAGTGGGCCAACGACATGGCCGGCGTGCGCCGCGAAGCGCCGAAAGTGCCGACGATCATTCCATTGCCGCCACCGCCACCACCGCCGCCGGAGAAACCGCCAGAGCCGGTAACGCCGGTGGAAGAAAAAGTCGTCGAGCCCGAGCCAACGCCGGAGCCGGAGGAGGTCAAGCCTGAAGAAGAGGCGCCGCCATCGCCGGCGGACGATCTGGCCAATCCGATGCAAATGGACGGCGACGCGCAGGCCGGCAGCGACGCTTTCAACATCGGCGCGGGCAAGGGCGGCGGCATGGCCGGTGCTGGCGGCGGGCGTTTGGGCACGGGCACGTACAGCCAGTTTCTCGCGTTCACCTTCCAGCGTTTGCTGCGCGAGAACCCCGACCTGCGCAACCTCGCGTTCTCGCTACAGGCCGATGTCTGGCTGAGCAGCGTCGGCGAGATCACCCGTGTCGAGCTGATCAAGTCCAGCGGCAACCCGCAAATCGATACCCAGGTGCTGGCCGCTTTACGCGGTGCGCCAGCCCTCAGCGAACGGCCTCCGGCCTCCATCACTTTGCCCGTGCGCCTGTCCCTGCAAGGGCGGCGTCCGGGTTAATTCACTTATTCAAGCTTCGGCAAAAGGAGTTGTGTGCAGATGATTTCCAACGTGAATCGATTGTCCCTGGCGGTCGGCATGGTCGTCGCGACCCTGGTCGGTCAGGCCGTGGCAGCGCCTGCGCCGTCGGAGAACGCCACGATCAATCTGATCCGCTTGCTGGTCGAGCAGGGCATTCTGAAACAGGACAAGGCTGACGCGCTGATCGCCCAGGCGCAGAACGAAGCGGCGCAGGCGAAGCAGGCGGCGGCTTCTACCGCAGTTGCGGCCGGGCCGGTCGCCGCGCCGGGGGATGTGCGCGTGCAGTACGTGCCGGCAGCAGTGCGCGACCAGATCCGCGATCAGGTCAAAGCCGAGGTCATGGCCACCGCCAAACAGGAAAACTGGGCCGCGCCGAATACCTTCCCGGACTGGGCCTCGCGCATCAGTTTCGACGGCGACATTCGCCTGCGTGACGAATCGCGGTACTACTCGGGCAACAACAGCAACGAAATCGTCGACTTCGCCAAGCTCAACAACAATGGCCCGTACGACGTAAATCCCAACAGCAGCACCAGTCTGCCGCCGTTGCTCAACACCCGCGAAGACCGCGAAAACCTCTTTCGCCTGCGTGCACGCCTGGGCATGAAAGCAGTGATTTCGGAGGAATGGACCGCCGGCATTCGCATCGGCACCGGTTCGGACAACAACCCGGTATCGACCACGCAGAACCTCGGCGGCGGCTTCGCCAAGAAGGACATCTGGCTCGATCAGGGCTACCTGACCTGGAAGCCAATGGACGAATTGACCCTGACCGGCGGGCGCTTCGCCAATCCGTTCATGTCCACCGACATGCTCTATTCCAACGACCTGAATTTCGACGGTGTGGCGGCGATTTTCGATCACAAGCTCAACCGCGATTGGGGCGTGTTCGGCACCGTCGGCGCGTTCCCGGTGGACTACACCAACGACACTTCCAGCAGCAACGGTTTCGATAAGGAAGAGAGCGACAACAAATGGCTGTACGGCGCGCAGCTCGGCGCGAAATGGGCGATCAACAGCAACAACCGCCTCAAAGGTGCGCTGGCCTATTACCGCTTCGACGACATACAGGGCCAGCGCTCCAGCCCCTGTGAACCGTGGGCCGGCTCGCCAGGCTGCGACAGCGACGGCACCCGCGCGGCGTTCATGCAGAAGGGCAACAGCGTGTTCCTGCTGCGTGACATCACGCCGAACCCGCTCAACCCGAGCGCTACGCCGCAGCCGCAATTCGTCGGGCTTGCGTCCGAGTTCAACCTGCTCGATCTCAACGTGGTCTGGGATGCCGACTTGCCGCAGGACTTCAAACTGCGCAGCCAAGGCAACTACATCCACAACCTCAGCTACGACGAAGGCGACATGCGCAAGCGTTCCGCCGGGCAGATCGTCAACAACCTCGACAGCAACGGCGAGATCGAAAGCGGCGCCAATGCATGGATGGTGCAGTTCACCCTCGGCAACGCACTGGACCTCAAACGCAAGGGCGACTGGAACCTGTTCGCCGGCTACAAGTACATCCAGCCGGACGCCTTGCCGGACGGCTTCAACGACTCGTCGTTCCACCTCGGCGGCACCAACGCCAAGGGCTATTTCATGGGCGGCAACTACGGCCTGGCGAAGAACGTTTCCGCCACGGGCCGCTGGATGAGCACCGAAGCGGTGTACGGCGCGCCGTTCGACATCGACGTCTTGCAGCTTGAGATCAACACGCGCTTCTAAGGCGCCGGGAGAGCTTTATGAACACGCGTTTTCTCGCGCTGGGCCTGGGTTTGTTGATTGCCACCGGGGCGAACGGCGAAGGCATGGAAGAACGCTTGCGCACGCAATTGCGCAGCACCACCCAGCAATTGCAGGCCCTGCAAAGCCAGCAGGCCCAGGCCAGCGCCGCGCAACTGGCGGCACAGAACGAAGCCAAGGCTGCCCAAGCGCAGATCAAGCAGCTGACCGCCGAACTGGCCAAAGCCAAAGGCCTCGCCGAGCAACTGGCCGGGCAGCAGCAGGCCCTGCACAGCCAGGCGCAGGCGCAAGTCGCGGCCAGTGCCGAGCAGACTGGCAAGTTCAAGAAAGCCTACGACGAGTTGCTCGTCCTCGCCCGTGGCAAAGAAGCCGAACGCGCGAAGCTGCAAGCGCAGCTGGCGGAACGTGACACACAAGTGCAGCAATGTTCAGCCAAGAATCAGCAAATGTACGGCGTCGCCAAACAGATCCTCACGGCGTACGAAAACATCGACGTCGCCGAAGTGATGAAGATCCGCCAGCCATTCGCCGGCAGTGCCCGGGTCAAGTTCGATGAACTGGCCCAAGGCTTTGGCGACGAGCTGTACAAAACCCAATTCGACGCGCCGCAAGCCGCGATCGCTCACTGATAACAAGGAAGAAAGCCATGACTCAATTGATCACCCACGTTTCCCCGCAATCACTGACCGACGTTCTGCAAGCCGCCGGTTATCGCGTCAACCAGAGCGAACAGAACGGCATCGTGCAATTGCTCAGCGCCAGTCAGGGCATCGGCTACGCCGTGCGGTTCGGCAACCCGGCGCTGGAGCAGGGCAGCTTTGTTGATTTCACCTTCAGCTGTGCGCTGCGCGTGCAGGGCGACTTGCCCCAGGGCGTGGCCGAGCAGTGGAACGCTACGCGGCGGTTTGCACGGTTGTCGTTGCAGGGCGAGTTTCTGCTGATGGAAATGGACGTGGTCGTGGCCGCTGGGGTGAGCAACGAGCACCTGCGCGGCAATTTGGAATTGTGGGATCGCCTGTTGCAGGAATTCATCGTTTACCTGCGCGACTTCAGCCAGGCCACTGGTGTGCAAACCGCCAAATCAGCTATCGCCGAACAAGAGGAAGTCGCGCTGTGAAAAAGCCTGCCATGGTGATCGGCGCCGGAGCGCTGGCGTTGTTGGTGGTGGCCGTGGCATTGGTGCTGCGGCCGGGCAGTGATCCGGTCGCCGCTCAGCAGCCCTCGCCGGTGATGGCGGTTGCAGCCGGGCCAGCGGTCGCGCGGTTGGGCAATCAGCAGGTTTCGCCAGAGGAATTGCAGGCGCTGCTGGCCACCGTCCCGGCGCAAACCCGCGAACAGCTGCGCGGCAACCGTGAGGCGCTGGAGCGCTGGATTCGTGCGCGGCTGGCGGAAAAAGCCGTGCTGGAACAGGCCGATGCGCAGGGCTGGGCGCAGCGTCCCGACGTCGCCCGGCAGACTCGCGCGGCGACTGAGCAGATCGTGTTTCGTGATTATTTGCGCTCGGTGAGTCAGGTGCCGGCGGAGTATCCAAGCGCAGCTGAGTTGCAGCAGGCGTATGACGCGGGGAAGGCCAACTGGCAGACGCCGCCGATGTACCGGGTCAGTCAGATTTTCCTTGCTGTCAGTGATTCCGCTTCGTTGGAAACCGTACGCAAACAAGCCGCTGAATTGAGCAAGAAGGCGCAGTCAGCACCGGCTGATTTTGCGGCGCTCGCTACGCAATATTCGCAGGATCGAGTGACGGCAGAGCGGGGCGGTGATACCGGCCTGCAACCGTTGCAACAGCTGGTGCCGGAAGTGCGCAGCGCCGTGGCGCGGCTCAAGGTGGGCGCCGTGTCTGATCCGGTACAAAGTGCCGCCGGCTTCCACGTGATCAAACTAACCGAACAACAACCGGCCCGCACCGCGACGCTGGAGGAACTGTGCGACCAACTGACCCAGGCCCTGCGCGCACAACGCCAGGAACAGATCGCCCAGGCTTATCTGGACGGCATGCTCAACACCGCCACCCTCAGCATCGACGGCGCTGAACTGAACAAAGTCCTGGAGGAAAAGCACTGATTTCACCTACACCACAACCCCTGTGGGAGCGAGCTTGCTCGCGAAAGCGGAGTATCAGTCAGCAAATATGTTGAATGTGCTGACGCT
>NZ_JASCPT010000290.1:0-316 GCF_029959775.1 Pseudomonas sp. PS01270
CCACCGCTCACGCCAGTGATCGAATTGGTGATCGGCGCATTACCGACCAACGCATCGTTCGCAGCAACAGCAGTTGCAGTGCCAGTAGTCTGACCGACGCCGATGGTGATGGTCTGGCCGTTGGCCAGAGTCACGACCACAGGCGAGCCAGTAACTGGCGCACCAACCGTGGCGGTGTAAGTCACGGTGCCGCCTTCAGCCACCGAAGTATCGGCGGTCAATTTGACGGTCGAGGTATCGATGGTGTCGGTGACAGTCGTCACCGCTGGAGCAGTGCTCGGTACGAGGTTCTCGAAATTGCCACCGGTAGCGCTAG
>NZ_JASCPT010000291.1:0-314 GCF_029959775.1 Pseudomonas sp. PS01270
CTCCCACAGGGATTCGGGGCGGAAGGACCATGGTTGGGCACCACAAAACCTGTGGGAGCGAGCCTGCTCGCGAATGCGGTGTGTCAGTCAATGTGGAGGTGGCTGACCTGACGCCTTCGCGAGCAGGCTCGCTCCCACAGGGAAATCCGGGGCAGACCGGGCTTTGTGATTCAGCACACAAATCTGTGGCTGGCTTGCCAGCTCCCACAGGGATTCGGGGTGGAATGAACATTGTTGGTCACCATAAAACCTGTGGGAGCGAGCTTGCTCGCGAATGCGGTGTGTCAGTCAATGTGGAGGTGGCTGACCTGACG
>NZ_JASCPT010000292.1:0-309 GCF_029959775.1 Pseudomonas sp. PS01270
GGCAGGCTTTTTTCGGGCCTTTGCCGTCGAGCATCGCGAGTGGGCGGAAGGTGCCGGGTTCGTAGAGGAAGCTGCGGTATTGCGTGGCGCTGCTTTCGGCGACGAGGTGTTCGCCTTGCCAGAAGAATTCGGTGACGGCGCCGTCGACGGTTTTGCGGATACGGCGGCCGAAGGCGTCGTATTGATAAGTGGCGGTCTGGCCGTCCGGGCGGGTCAGGCCGATCAGGCGGTGCTGGCAGTCGTAGCGGTATTCGGTGACCAGGGTCTGGCCGTGGCCTCGGCGTTCGCGGATCAGGTTGCCGAAGGCGT
>NZ_JASCPT010000293.1:0-300 GCF_029959775.1 Pseudomonas sp. PS01270
GCCAGATGTCTTTCAGGCGGATTTCCCGGCCATCGACCACGCCCAGCACATCCTTCTCGATATCGAAACGGATGGTCCCGGCGATCGCGTAGGCACCCACCAGCGGCGGCGAGGCGAGGAATGCCTGTTTGGCGTACGGGTGAATGCGGCCGTCGAAGTTGCGGTTGCCGGAAAGCACTGCGGTCGCGTACAGATCGCGGTCGATGATCTCTTGCTGGAGCAGCGGATCGAGGGCGCCGGACATGCCGTTGCAAGTGGAGCAGGCAAATGCCACAACGCCGAAACCGAGCTGTTCAAGTT
>NZ_JASCPT010000294.1:0-291 GCF_029959775.1 Pseudomonas sp. PS01270
TTTCCTGTCGGATCAATCCGGTCGGCGTGTAATCCAGTCGGTACTTTTCGCCCGATTCGTTTTCAATCTCGGTCAGCAACAGCCGCGCATGGTCATAGCGATACTGCACGCGGGTGCCGTCAGGATTGATCCGCCGCGAGACCAGGTGCAAATCATCGTCATATTCGTAACGGGTGATGCGCCCGAGTTCATCGCGTTCGGCGGTGATCTGGCCGTAGGCGCCGTGGCTGTAGGCGCGCGTGCTGCCCGTAGGAGAAGTCGTCAGGATCAGTCGGCCGGCCGCGTCCCACT
>NZ_JASCPT010000295.1:0-291 GCF_029959775.1 Pseudomonas sp. PS01270
CATGTATGTCATAGGCCCGCGCGATGCCGACAAAGGGCCGTGCGTGCTATATCGACCGCTGTTCGACAAAGCTCTGCTGCAATATCCGGGGCCGGCCAATCTGCTTTTTGCGATCCAGCATTCGCGCCATCTGCGCGACTCGGTACTGGCCTGGTTGCCGGACGATGTGCGCTTCAATTACAGCCAGTTCGTCTTCACCGCCCGGCTGCCGTCGGTGTGGACGATCCCGCAACTGATGATCAACCCGACCACAGCACTGGACATGTCAGGCGCGGTCGCGCTGGGCACTCA
>NZ_JASCPT010000296.1:0-287 GCF_029959775.1 Pseudomonas sp. PS01270
AGCCAGTAGCGCGCGACCATGCCGGCGTGGTAACTGGTGCCGCAGGCGACGATCTGCACATTGCGCACTTTGGCAAACAGCTCGGCAGCTTGTGGACCGAAGGCCTCGACCAGCACTTGATAGTTGCCCAGGCGACCTTCGAGGGTGCGTTGGACCACGGCCGGTTGTTCGTGGATTTCCTTGAGCATGTAGTGGCGGAACTCGCCCTTGTCGGCGGCTTCGGCACCGTCGGTGTACTGCACGGTCTGGCGCTCGACAGAGTTGCCGTTTACGTCCCAGATCTGCAC
>NZ_JASCPT010000297.1:0-283 GCF_029959775.1 Pseudomonas sp. PS01270
GCTCAACGAGCAGCCCGGCGAACGCGATATCGCCCTGTATGTTGCCGCACCGCAGCAGATTCTCGGCCTCGAGCCGACGCAGCTGTTTCTCGATCCATCCGACACCCAGCGTTTATGGTTCAGCGATTACCGGCAGGCCACGCGGGTGTTTCGCGGCTTCCGCATTCGTCGTGCTCAAAGCGAAACCGACTGGCAGGGCATCAACCGTTTGTACCAGGCGCGCGGCATGTTGCCGATCGATCAGGAGCTGCTCACCCCACATCATCAGGGCGGCCCGGTGTAC
>NZ_JASCPT010000298.1:0-281 GCF_029959775.1 Pseudomonas sp. PS01270
GTTCTGCGGAGTCACCAGCAGCTCGACACGACGGTTCAAGGCCCGGCCTTCAACGCTGTCGTTGGCCGCACGCGGCGCTTCGGAACCCATGCCGCGCAGCATCAGGCGATCACGCTGCAAGCCGCTGAGGCGGAAGATCGCCGCCACCGATTGCGCACGCTCCTGGCTCAGTTTGACGTTGGCCGGCGCAGCACCGCTGGTATCGCTGTGACCAAGCACCAGCACTGCGGTTTTCGGGGCGGCTTCAAGGATTTTCGCTACGCGAGTGAACGGGCCAAGGG
>NZ_JASCPT010000299.1:0-281 GCF_029959775.1 Pseudomonas sp. PS01270
TGGATCACCTGCGTCACGGCATTCACCTGCGTGGCTATGCGCAGAAGAACCCGAAGCAGGAATACAAGCGCGAGTCGTTCACGCTGTTCTCCGAGCTGCTCGATTCGATCAAGCGCGCCTCGATCCGCGTGCTCTCGCACGTTCAGGTGCGTCGCGAAGAGCCGGAAGCCGAAGAGCAACGCCTGCGTCAGGAAGCCGAAGCACTGGCGGCGCGCATGCAGTTCGAACACGCCGAAGCGCCTGGGCTGGATCAGCCGGAAGCGTTGGGTGAAGAGGTCGAT